>JANXMD010000263.1 GCA_025354845.1 Verrucomicrobiota bacterium
GCGGGACCCACCGGCGGATCTGGCCATTCGAAAATCGGGGTTTTGGCCGGATCGATCGGCGTGAGATGAGCCCGATCCGCCGAAGGACGATCGACCGGTTTGTGGTAGCGCCAGGGCAGATCGCCGTAAACCTCCGCGCACAACCGTGCCACCCCGGGATCGTACCGCTTCAGCTTGTCACGGGTGTCGATGTCGTTGTGCAAGGCGTCGTTGGCCCGGTTGTTGTCGAACCACGACTGCGTGGCCTCGGCCCAGTATTCCTCGGGGTTGGTCCCTGCGTAGGTGTTCTTCCACAGGCCTTGATGAATCGCGTTTTTGTAGGCCTCAATCAGTCGCGAATTGAAGGTGGGATCCAGGGTGTTCAGACCCGTCCCGTGAATCGCGTGGGCGAACTCGTGGATGAGGATGTTCTCGGTGGCATAGGGGTCGTCCCGGTAGCCGAGCAGGTTTTCCTCGGCGCAGCTCACGGCGGGCGCGTGAGGGGTGGCGCCGAGTCCGCGGGCGCGGCGATCCCAGTAGATCTTCGGCGTGAGGAACGCGTGTTCCGGGATGTCAGTGGTGAACTCGTTCCAGGCCATCACCGCAAGACGCACATGATTCGACGCCATGGCGCGCAGGATGTCAGGACGGTGTGGCAGCATGTGGCTCACGATCCAACCGGCCTCACGCAACGCGTTGTCGGAGACCTTTGAGGATCCCACGACGGGCAGGCCACCCACGTAGAGGTGCTTCTGATAAAACGGTGCCAACTGAAACTCACTGCGCAAGGCGGCCGGAATGGCGCCGACCGTGGGTGGTGTCGCCGCGAGCGGGAGGAGCGAGGCCGTCAGAATCGCAATACCGAGGAGACGCAGTAAACGGGTCATGAGGGCGTTGGTGAAGGGCGCCGTCAGTCGATGTCTGGCATTAAGCGGCGGATCGGTTTGGTGAAGAGGAGCAACACCAGTCCGACGGCTCCGGAGAAGAGAACCACCTGGAGGAACCGTGCGGGCATGGCAGCTGCGTTTTCTCCACTGACCTCGCCCGCGAACAGGCCCGCCATCAGGTTGCCGAGGGAGGTGCCGAGGAACCAGATGCCCATCATCTGTCCGACCAGCCGTGGTGGCGCCAGCTTGGTTACCGAGCTGAGGCCGACCGGGCTGATCAGCAATTCACCGAACACGTGCAGCAGATACGTGGCGACCAGCCAGGTCGGCCAGACGGGTCCGCTCGCGAGCGCACGGCGGGAGGCGAGGGCGACCACCAGAAAGCCCAACGCCAACAACACCAATCCCCATCCCATCTTGGCTCCCAGCGACGGGTTGCGTCCGTGCTTGGCCATCCACACCCAAATGCCAGCGACCACGGGCGCGAACAGGATGACGAAAACTGCAGGGAGGGACTGGAACCAGCTGGCCGGCATCGGTTCTGCGAGGAAGGGCACGGCCCGTTGGGTGTAGCGTTCCGCAAACAGGTTCAGGGACGAACCCGCCTGTTCGTAGCCGCTCCAGAAAAGGGCGGAGGCGATGAAGAGAATGAGGATTACGCCCACCCGCTTCTTTTCCACCGATCCGAGACCGGCAAAGAAGAATGCCCACAGAAAATACGCGGCCGCCATGCCGACAATCACGCCACTGGTGCGCTGGGCCAGTCGCACTGGCTCGATGCGGATCACCTCGGCCAGGGAAAGGATGATGAGCGCGGCGACCGCGAGGACGGCCACGCCGAGCACCTTCCAGTCGCGCTGCGATTTGGCCCCACGGTGAGCTGGAGCGAGCCCTATGTTGCCGAGTTGATGGCGTGTGAGTCGAAACTGGACCAGGCCGAGCACCATTCCGATGCCCGCGGCGCCGAACCCGTAGTGCCAGTTCATCCGTTCGCCGAGCGAACCGCAAACCAGGGGGCCGATCGCTGCGCCTAGATTGATTCCCATGTAGAAGATGGTGAATCCCGCGTCGCGTCGTGCGCCGCCCTCGGGATAGAGCTGACCGACGAGCGCACTGATATTGGGCTTAAGCAGACCGGTGCCGAGCACCACCAGGGTCAGCCCGAGGTAGAACGCCTTCAACGAGGGGAGGGCCAGGGTGAAATGACCCAGGGCGATGAGCGATCCACCCACCATCAAGGCGCGCTGTGCGCCCAGAAGCCGGTCGGCAATCCAGCCGCCGGGCAACGCCGAGAGATACACGCCGGCGACGTAGAGTCCGTAAATCGCGGTGGCCACCTTGTCGGTGAGACCGAGTCCACCGCGCTGGATCTCAGCGGTCATGAAGAGCACCAGCAGCGCCCGCATGCCGTAGTAGCTGAACCGTTCCCACATCTCGGTGAAGAACAGCGTCCGCAGTCCCCGGGGATGACTCATCCGCGGCAGGTTCGTTCAGGAACCGGCCTGGAGCCAAGCGGCAAAGCGGTCCGGCTGGAGGCCGGTGGGATGGAAACGCCCGCCGAAGCGGGCTCCACGACTCAGCGATTCGGCTGCGGCGTAAAGCGCAGGTAGGGCTTCACGGTGCGGAAGCCCTTGGGGAAGAGCTGCGCGGCCTCGGGGTCCTTCACGGCGGGAGTGATGATGCAGTCCTCGCCGTCTTTCCAGTCCGCCGGGGTCGCCACGCGGAACTTGGCGGTGAGTTGCAGGGAATCAATCACTCGCAAGATTTCCAGGAAGTTGCGCCCGGTCGAGGCGGGGTACGTGAGCGTGAGCTTGATCTTCTTGTCCGGTCCGATGACGAACACGGAGCGCACGGTCATCTTGTCGTCGGCGTTGGGGTGGATCATGTCGTACAGCGTCGCCACGGTGCGCGACGGATCGGCAATGATCGGGAACTGGACGGTGGTGTGCTGGGTTTCGTTGATGTCCTTGATCCAGCCGTGATGATCCTCAATCGGGTCCACGCTGATCGCCGCTACCTTGACGTTCCGCTTGGCGAATTCCGCGCCGAGCTTGGCGGTGGCGCCCAGTTCCGTGGTGCAGACCGGGGTGTAGTCGGCAGGGTGCGAGAACAGCACTCCCCAGCTGGTGCCCAGCCACTCATGGAAGTGGATGGTTCCCTGCGTGGTTTCGGCGGTGAAGTCAGGGGCGATATCGCCAAGTCGGAGAGCCATAAGTGTGCTTAGTTGAGAGTAACGTTGTGCCCGAAGACCCTAGCGAACTTCTTTCGTGTGGCAACCTTCCACGCGACGGTTCAGGCGCCTTCACAGAAGAGGCTGCGGAGCCGGTCTCACGGGCTTCCCTCCTGATTTCCTGCCTTCCAAATTGCTATTTCCGCTTCGGCAGCTTGGGGCGGGCGGCGATGCCGTCGTGAATAATCTTCAGCACCGACTTGCGCTCGGCGCCGGTGAGGGTGAGACGCGGGGCACGGACCCATTCCTTGCCGAGACCCGTCTCTTGCACGGCCAGCTTGATGTATTGGACGAACTTCGGATGAACGTCCAGGTGCAGCAGCGGCGTGAACCAGCGGTAGATCTCGAGGGCTTCGGCCCACTTGCCGGCGCAGATGAGGTCCCACAGGTATTGGTTCTCCTTGGGAAAGGCGATGCCGGTTCCGGCGACCCAGCCGTCGATGCCGAGGATGGCGCTCTCGAGCGCGAGATCGTCGACCCCGGTGAACAGCGCGTACCGATCGCCCACCACGCGGTGGAGATCGGTGATGCGGCGCGGATTGCCGGAGCTTTCCTTGAGCGCGACAAAGTTCTTCTCGGAGGCGAGCTCGGCGAAGAGCTCGGGGGTGATGTCGTGGCCGTAGCTGATCGGGTTGTTGTAGATCATCACCGGCAAGCCGGTTGAACGGGCCACCGTCTTGAAGTGGTGAAGGGATTCGCGCGCGTCCGGGGACTTGTAGATCATCGGCGGCATCAACATGTAGCCGTCGGCACCGAGGGTCTCGAGGTCGCGTGCGTAGCGAATCGCCTCGGCGAGGCTGCTCTCCGCGACGCCGCTAAGCACGGGCACGCGCCCGAAGACGGTCTTCACCATCTCGTGGATCACAGTTCGCTTCTCCTCGGGGGTGAGGGTCTGATTTTCGCCGAGTGATCCCAGGAAAACGAGACCCGAGATGCCCGACTGAATCAGCGCGTCGGCGTGAGCTGCGGTCGCGTCGAGGTCGAGGGATCCGTCCTTGTGCAATTGAGTGGTGATGGCAGGGAACACGCCCTGCCAGTGCGGCTTCTTCATGGACGAAGGCTAGGGGAAAGCGGGGAAAGAGTTAAACCCAGAAACAGCAGGCATTGGAACGGAAGAAGTCTCCGAGAACCCGGCCGACCCTCAAATTGATCGCGAAACGTTTTGGAGTCCAGCGGCGGGCCGCCGGCTTGGAATCGTGGCCGTTGAAACGGGCGATAGGCATCAGACCGGCATGGGATGAAGCGGTGTTGGCCGAGAACCATTTGTTTGGGTCGCGGGTTGGGATTCCAAACCGGTGAGTCGCTGCACTCCCCACCGGACTCCATGAACTTTGCGTCTTGGCACCTTTGGCGTGACCGCTGAGAACTCAGGCCTTGCGCTGGAAGACGATCACGTGTTGGCGGGGCAGGAAGTGCAGGGTTTCCACCCACTCCAACGGATGAAGGGCCATCTCCTTGCGAACTTGAGCCTCGGTCATCTTGTGGAGGGCCTTGATCGGAATCCACGGCTCTTCGCCCCGATACTCGACGAACACCAGTCGCCCGCCTGGCTTCAGCGCGCCACAAAGGGCCTGGATGAATTCGTAGGGGTGATCGCACTCGTGATACACGTCGACGAAGATCGCAAGATCAATGCTTGAGGGCGGGAGCTTTGGGTCGAGCACCGTCCCTTGCACCGTCACCACGTTCGTTACGCCGTGCGCGAGAACGTTGGTGCGCAGGATTGCCAGCATCTCGGGCTGGATGTCGTTGCCATACACGCGTCCGCCCGGCGCGACGCGTTTCGCCATGCGCCAGGACAAGTAACCGCTGCCGGCGCCAATGTCGGCCACCACGTCTCCGGGTTTCAGTTTCAACGCCTCAATCAGACGCGCGGGCTGCTCCTCTTCCTCGCGCTCCGGTCGCTCCAACCACATGGCGCCCTGATGCGTCATGAAGTGCGCGATCTCCCGGCCGAGGAACCATTTCCCAATGCCGTCAAAAGAGCCGGGACGCGTCTCGTAGAGTGGATCGGGAGCGGGCGTTGGCCGAGCAGCCTCGGCGCCCAACGCGTGTCCAGAGCCGAAGGCGGCAAGGCTCAGCCAGGCGAGCCACCCAACGACGCGGCGTCGCCAAAATGAAGGAGCTGAAACGGGGCGCAGGATCATGGGATGGATAGCGGAGTGAGCCAACGTTTCAGGACTCAGCGAGGGGATCGGCACGCCTCGACGAAGGCGGCGAACAGCCGCGCATGGGCGGGCAGGGTGGGGGCGAGGCGTTCAGGATGGAATTGCACCGACAGGAACCACCCGTTGGTTTTCGCGGCATTGATGTCCCATTCCATGGCCTCGACGAGGCCGTCGTCGGCACGGCCTACGGCCCGAAGTCCGGACGCGGGCTGATTCACCGCCTGGTGGTGCGTGGAGTTCACTCCGAGCTGCAGACCGCCGACGATCCCGGCAAGGCGGGAATCCGGCTCGATGTGAATCGGATGGACCGCCTCGAATCGGCGCGGGACCTGATTGTGGTTCACCCCACCCGGGCTCTCCGTTGGGAGATCGATGAACAGCGAGCCGCCGAGTGCGACATTCACCATTTGATGTCCGCGGCAGATGGCAAAGACCGGCAACCGTTGCCGGAAGGCCTCACGGATGAGCGCCAGTTCCATGGCGTCGCGGACCGGATGATCCAGAAAGCAGGTGGCGCGCAGTGCGTCGCTTACCTCGGCACGGTGGAGAATGGGTTCGATGTCTTCGCCCCCAGTGAGCAGCAACCCGTCCGACCGCGCGATGGCATCCGCTACAAGTTCAGGATCGTCGGACAGGGGCAGCGACACCGGCAGCCCGCCGGCGCGCATCACGGATTCCAGATAGGCGCCTGCCACGCTGATCGACGGATCGGGCATCTCCACGCCGGCCGCCGCGATGCTGGGACTGACGAGGATGACGGGACGCATGGTGAGAATCGGGCGACCGCCCGGAGATCAGAAGCGATGATCCGGGCACTTCTCGCGGATGACGCGTCGGAGATGTTCGACAAACTCGGGCGGGTGCAAGTCGCGGGCGGCGCGGCGTTCCACGCACTCCAAGAGGTCGAGCCAGTCGCTGAGGGCTGGTTCCTTGATCTCAATCCACTGGATGTCCTTTCCCGCGCGCTTGGGGCGCTCGTAGAACTCCCATTTTTTCCCGCTTTTATGGGCGAAGACATGGCGTTTCACGCCGTCTTCGCCGGGAGTGGTCCATCCGATTTCCGCTTTTGATCCCATGAGGTCCTAGGTCCTTAAAGTGTCACTCCGGCAGATCGACGCTGGCGACCGCCATGGCGGCGATCCCTTCCTCGCGACCGAGGAAGCCCATGCGTTCGTTGGTGGTGGCCTTGATGCCCACCTTCGCGGTCGGTAGTCCGAGGGCGCCGGCGACGCGCTCCTTCATCAGGGCGAGGTGGGGAAAGATTTTTGGCTGCTCGGCGATCACGGTGGCATCGACGTTCACGATGCGTCCGCCGCGGGCCGTCACCTGGCGGGCCGATTCCTCGAGGAACACGCGGCTCGGGGCCCCCTTCCAACGGGGATCGGTGTTGGGAAAGAAGTGTCCGATATCGACCTCCCCGATGGCACCGAGCACGGCGTCGGTGATGGCGTGAGCGAGCGCATCGGCATCGCTGTGGCCGTCCAGTCCGCGCGTATGCGGGATCTCGACGCAGCCCAGCACAAGCTTGCGGCCTTCCACCAGCGCATGGACATCGTAGCCGATGCCGACGTGTATCATGATGGGAAGCCTAGGCGGGGGCGGGGACAAAGTCCATGGCGCCGGGCATTCCCCGAAATCCCTGGGGCTTTAAGTCCAGCAGAACCGGTCGCGGCTGGTGTAGTAAATCAGCCCGAGAATGCGGGCTTGAACCACGGCGAAGTACAGCGTCAGAAACCCGTTGGGTAGGGCGCCCAAGAGGCCCAGATGCATCCGATCCAGCACTTGTCGCACCGCAAGGTTCACTGCCGTGATGCCGACCAGCATCATCAGGGCGAGGACATACCGTCCCGGAATGGCGAGGATTGAGGGGATCACGACTCTGGGATCGAGTCCGACCAAAGAGTCGGTCATGGCCACGGCGAGCAGCGCCATGGGCAGGTACGCCGCGCCTCCTGCCAACAGCGCAAGACCCAACCCGGTGGTGGTGGAGTTGCCGGTCGCGTTGTTGAAGGACAGCAGGGCGTAGCCGGGGCCGAGGCAGAGGGCGACGGTGCCAATCCAGAGCAGGCAAGGTTGAAGCAGTTCCGCGAACCAAGTGGCGGATTCAAACGCCGGCCAGGAAGGCATCCGAGTCTCGCCCTGCGCGCTGGTCTGCACGATATTTTGAAGCGTGACCAGAAGGTATCCGAATGAAAAAACGCCGAGAATGAGGGAGGCCCGCGGAGCCAGCATCGTTCCACCGATCAACACCGTGAAGAAGACCGTGCCCGCCACCAGAATGATCACTCCGTCGCCAAGGAATGGATAGACCAGCGCGCTGAGCAGTCCTGGATCCTGCGGCTTGGAAACCACGGGGTGCACCACCGTAGCGGTCGTGGTCGATGAGGGGAA
>JANXMD010000269.1 GCA_025354845.1 Verrucomicrobiota bacterium
CGGAGGAAGCGCCCATTGGGATCGACCCGAATCGAGGTCATCTGCTGGAGGCGGTAGGAAAAATTGAGATCGGAATCGGGCGCATCGGTGGACCAGGCACCGCCGTGGCCCCAGCCCGAACGGTCGCGGCGCACTCGGACAAAGGTGAACACGTCGGGCTCGAAGTTTCGAGGCAGCGTCCAATTCGGAGTTCCGGTGCTGTGGGTGCGAACTTCCCGCGCCGTGCGTGCGGTGTCGGGGATCCAACTCTCACCCCACCCTCCACGACCTCCACCTCCCCCGCCACCCCATTGTGCCATCACCACCAGCGCCCCCGAGGCAAAGGCTGTCATTCGCACGATGCGGCGTCTCATGGCGTGCCTCCATCCTTGATGTTCCCGGCCGCCGGGATCGCGGGAGCTGGCGAAGGTCCAAGCCGCGCCAGGAGCGCGAGCGCTGCACGATGGCGTGGGGCGTCTTCCAGTGTTTTGAGGACATGTCGCCGCGCAGAAACCGGATTGGCTGGCTCAAGCAGCCGGGCGAGTTGAAAATGAATCTCGGGCGGATTCGCCGGGTCGAGCTTCAGCAGCGCCTGACACGCGGCGATACCCGAGTCACGGTCCCCCAGCGCTTCGGCGGCATCCGCAAGCGCACGATACGGAAGCGGCACCAGCGGATTCACCGCCAGATAGTGTCGGGCCTGCGCCAGCACCAACGGCCAGTCCTTCGCCGCGCCTCCGATCTCCATCAACCGCTCGTAGGCGTCAGTGGCGTCATCATCGAGTTCCGCCAGTCGTTCGAGTGCCGCCCGTTCCGCAGCGGCATCTCCGAGTTCGCGGCACACCCGGGCCAGTGGGCGCCAGGGGCTTTCGCCGCCCGCGAGGTCGGGACAAAGCACCACCCAACGCTCAAGCTCCGCACGGGCCGCCTTCCAATCGCGCGCCTCCATGGCTTCACGCGAACGAATCTGGAGGGCCCAGAAATTGGTCGGCCGCAACTTGGCCCAGGCGCTGAGGTCCACTTCGGCTGCCGGTACGGCGCCGCCAGCCGCCCCACGAATCAACTCGCGAACCGAGCTCGGCACTTTTGCCACCTTGGGGGCGCCGGCTTCCTGTGAATTCGGGGGTGGCTCCCACTCCAAATCCGGCCCGAGCTTCAGTGCACGCGCCTTGGCAAAAGCCGCAAACTCCCGTTCCAAATCGGCCATCGGCAGCGTGCGCCGACGCAGCGTCTCATTGATCTCCACACCCTCCCGCAGATCCGCGAGCACCTGCTTGAGCGCGTCACTCCCAAATCGACCCACCAGAAAGTCGACCACCATCGACGCTTCGTAATAGGCGAACTGAAGGTGGAACGGAGTCTTGGGTGAGAGAAACGCGCCGCTCAGCTTCGACAATGGCGTGAGCTCACCTTTGAGGATCATCGACCGGTAACGCGGAGTCATGTGCTGGCCCCACGACGCGTTCTCCTGCAGCTCCTCGTACACCGAGATGCCCTCGCTCAGCCAGCGGGGCATCTTGTTGGCGGTGCTTTGCAGCGTGATGACGTGACAAAACTCATGCCACAGCACCGCTTCCCAGTTGACCGGATGCGCCTTGGTCGCCGCCGGGCTGTTGGCGGTCACCACACGACCGAAACAAACACCGAGGTATCCCGGGTTCTCCGGCATGCCAAAGGTGCGGACGCCGAAATCCTTCTGGTCGGAAAAGATCTCCACCAAGGTCGGCGCCACCGGTTCGAGACCGTATTTGGCGGACAACTTGGTCTGGGCGCGGTCGAGGAGATCGAGCACCCGGGCGCCGTAGAGCGTGGCCTCGTTGGTGGCCATCCGGACGGCGAAGCGAGCGTTGGTGAGAGTGGTGAAGCGCGCCATGGTGTCGCGCAGCGTCACCAGGTTGAAGGCGGCGACGTCGTAGCCATCCTTGTCGTGAACCGCCGACGCCTCTCGCCAGCCCTCTGTCTCCTGCCCCAAGCGCAGAAGGTCACTCGCCAGTTGGGCATGCGCGGGCAGATAGGCCGGATCAAACGTCAGCGACTGGCGTTGATGTGCGGCGCCTTCGGCAAAGCGGTACTTTTGCGAGAGCTTGAGTCCGATGAGGTGGTCCACCTCCGGGTGATCAGGCCGAAATTTCAGGCCGTTCGCTCGAGCCTCCATCTCGGCGCCCGAATCGGCTCGGAGATGTTCTAACACCGCCCGGTAGGCCCAGGCTTCGGGGAGCCAGGGATTGATCTTCAGTACGAAATCCAGGCGTTCACGCGCACCGGCGTAGTCCTCAGCATCAATGCGATGATCGATCTCCAGCAACAGACTCGGGACGTGGCGGGGATTGATCTTGAGGGCGGCTTCGAGATTCTCCACTAGCGCCTCGCGCGAGGATTCGCCGGCGGCGCGGGCGAGTCCCCACAACAAATCCGGGGAATCGGGATGCCGTTCCAAGCCTTCAGAAAACGCCTTCGCCGCCAGGGCGAAGTCATGCTTTTCCAAGGCGAGTTCCCCGCGCGCCATCGCGGCATCGATCAAGTTGGGATCGGCCTTGCGGGCCGGATCGAGCAGGCGTTCGAGCACCACCTTGGGATCGGCTCCGAGCAACAGCGCCACGCGGGCGAAGGTCACGAGGCTTGGAGGATCTCGGAAGGTGGGGGCTCGGCCCGAGATAAAGTCTCGAATCCGATCCAACATTTCAGCCGCCTCGTCCGGATGCCCCGACGCCAAGCACGCTTCGCGGGTCAGCCAATGGATCCGCACGCTACGTGAGAACCGTGGCAGGGCATTGGTCAGCGCCGAACGCGCCTCTGGATAGCGGCCCAGCGTCAGGAGGCTTCGAGCCTGCAGGATCGGCCATTCCTCATCGGGGTCTTTCTTCTTGAGAGCCTCTTGGGACAACGCCAAGGCGCCGGCATAGTCGCCGGTCCGAAGTTTTTCCTGTGCATCCGACACCTCGACGGCGCGGACCGAGAACCAGGATCCCAGCAACACCCCAAGCACGCCACTCAACACCCAGCGAGCCTCCGGGCGGTACCGCACGAACCCGGGTTTCATCGGCGACAAAAGACCGCCCCGCCAGACCGCCCCAAAAAGGAGCAGGACCGGATGTCGCCGGAACGGAATAGGATCGGCGGCCATGGGGGCGGAAGGAACTCTCGGCGTGCCGGATGAAGTTCACAAGCCGGGGTTTCTCTCCAGGGTGACGCCTTCTGCCGTCACCGGTTACGAAAATACCGGCTGAACCCCGAACGAGCGCCGCGGCGTCTCCTACCGGGCCTCGACCTGCCGCGGCCCCGAGGCATGGACCGACGGATGCGCATTCGCGTCGAACTGAATCTTCTTCACCGCCCAAGGCTGCGCCGCCGCATCGCCCTCGGTAAGGGTGTAGAACTGGTCCAACTCGACACCAGGAAGCTTCTGCGTTCCGCCGGGAGCGGGCCAGAGCACTTCGATCGACCGGATGGACTTCGCCTCGCCGAGCCCAATCTCCGCACGCAAGGGATTCGAGCCAAAACTGCCGCCCGTGTTGACCCATTTGTACACCGAGCGCGGGCCCATCGCGGTGTCAACCTCCACCCGGATGCGCGCGCCAATGCCCGACCGGTTCGCCTTCTTTCCGACGAGCTTTAGAGTCACCCAGTGACGATTTGGCGTTCCTGGATTCAGGAAGAGCACCTTGTGATAGATGTCGCCGGAGTAGGCGCCGCCCATGTTCATGAACACGTCCTGATCGCCATCATTGTCAAGGTCCGCAAACGCACAGGCGTGCCCTTTTTGCAGGTGCCCGGTGTGCGTGGCGGTGGTGACGTCTTGAAAGAATTTTCCACCTGCGTTTCGGAACATCCGATTCGGGATGATCGTGACGAGATCCGGATCTCCGGTTCCGATGTAGAAGTCGGGAAACCCATCGTTGTCGAGATCGCCAAAATTGCTCCCCATGCCGTGGAGCACCCGGTCGAGGTGGGTCTCCACAGTCACGTCCTTGAACGTGCCGTCGCCGTTGTTGCGGTAGAGCTTCGGCTTGGTGCCCTTGCTGGGTAGATGGAGGTAATCCGCCACCACGTCGCCCACGTCGTCGATGTGATACCCCCCGACATACAAATCGGGCAATCCGTCCTGATCGAAGTCGAAAAACCAGGTGGGAAAGCTATGATCGGGTCCTCGCACTCCTGCCTTGTCCGTCACATCACTGAAGTGGAACAACCCGGCCTTTGGATCGCTTCCGAG
Source organism: Verrucomicrobiota bacterium (assembly GCA_025354845.1). Taxonomy (GTDB): domain Bacteria; phylum Verrucomicrobiota; class Verrucomicrobiia; order Limisphaerales; family UBA9464; genus CAIVQB01. The sequence continues at coordinate 4,193 of JANXMD010000269.1, forward strand.
CACCGGTCCGTCATTGTGGAACAACAGGTTGTCGCCTTTCCGGAGGGACAGATACAAATCCGGCCGACCATCGCCGTCGTAGTCGGCGGTCGCGACCCCCTTCACAAACTTCAGGAGCGCGAGTCCCATCTTCTCGGCGCACTCCGTGAAGGTGCCGTCCCCGTTGTTGTGGTAGAGTTCGCAGGGATTGCGATCACCGTGTTCCGGATCCTGGGATTCGTTGCCGATGAACAGGTCCAACCAGCCATCCCCATCGTAGTCCCACCACACGGCGGTCTGACTGGGATGCTCGCCATAGAGATGCACCTCTTCGGTGACATCGGTAAAGGTGCCGTCCCCATTGTTCCGCAGCAGCGAGTGAGGGATCCGCCCTTCCCGTCCCAGCCAGGCGCCGCGGAG
>JANXMD010000286.1 GCA_025354845.1 Verrucomicrobiota bacterium
ACCGGCAAGGGCAACGACCAGGTCCGCTTTGAGTTGACCGCGGCGGCGCTCGCGCCGGATTTGCAAATCATCGCGCCGTGGCGTGATGAGCGCTATCGCAAGGAATTCCCCGGCCGCCAGCAGATGATCGACTACTGCGCCGCCAAGAACATTCCCGTGCAGGCCAGCGCCAAGAAGCCGTACTCGATGGATCGCAACCTCCTGCACATCTCGTACGAAGCCGGCATCCTCGAGGATCCCTGGTACGACTCCTTCGATCTGAAGAACCGGGACTACTTCACCACCCTGTCCGTCCTGCCGGAAGACGCCCCGGAAAAGCCGGAATACGTCACGCTGGAATTCGAACGCGGTGATTGCGTGGCCGTGAACGGCAAGGCGTTGAACCCGCTGCAGGTGATGAGGACGCTGAATAAGGTCGGCGGAAAACACGGCGTGGGCCGCGTGGACATGGTGGAGAACCGCTTCGTCGGCATGAAGAGCCGCGGCGTGTACGAGACACCGGGCGGCAGCATCCTGCACTACGCGCATCGGCAGATGGAGAGCCTCACCATGGACCGCGAGGTCATGCATCAGCGCGATGCCCTGATCCCGAAGTACGCCGAACTGGTATACAACGGCTTCTGGTACGCCCCCGAGCGACTTGCCCTCCAGGCCTACGTCGAGGAGAGCCAGCGCAACGTCTCCGGAACCGTCCGGGTGAAACTCTACAAGGGCGGCCTCTATGTAGCCGGCCGCAAGAGCAAGCACAGCCTGTACAACCCGCACATCGCCACCATGGAGGCCGATCCGACCAAGGCCTACAATCAGGACGACGCAACGGGCTTCATTCGCCTCAACGGGCTCCGTCTCCGCGTCAATTCGACCGTGAACGGCTCCGGCAATCTGGCGAAGCTCCGCTGAGCGACGCCATCGAATTGAGCCCCAAATACCGCCGGCTTTCGGATTCCCGAGAGCCGGCGGTTGCCGTTTCGAAACCGCTATTCTTGTTTCCTTCCGGGCCCGGCCGCGGTTGGCTCTGGCGCATGGAATCCCGTTCAGTGTGCCGCACTTCCTGGACCGACGTCGTGGCGCTGGGTCTCAGTGTTTTTGCAGCCGCCTCCGTGTTCCCGTGGACGGTGGCCGCCGCCACGCCGGAACCCGCCTTGACGCTTACCGTCCGGGCGGGCGACTGGAAGCGGCATGACACCGTTACCGCCTTCGATCTCGCCCCAGGAGCGGCCCGTGCGCTTCGGGGCACCGACGAAAATGGGGCGCAATACCTGATCCAGATCGAAACCAACGGCCTGGCAACATTGCACATTCCGGATCTGGAACACCGTGAAACGCGGACCGTTCACTTCGGTGCCCGCCCGCTCCGGGGTTCGGAGACCGGAACCATCGATGCCCGACGCCGCGGATCCAAACTGCGAATCACCCAGAACGGAAATCCGGTTCTCGAATACCAGGCTGAACCCGGTCCGCTGCCGCGCGACACCATTTCCGAGAAATATGTTCGCGGCGGCTACCTGCATCCCGTCTTCACCCCCTCCGGCCGGATGGTTACCGACGACTTTCCTGCCAATCACGTGCATCACCACGGAGTGTGGGCGCCGTGGACCCACACCGAGTTCGAGGGGCGTCACCCGGACTTCTGGAACATGGGCGAAGGCAAGGGGCGGGTTGAGTTTGTCAGTCTTGAAGCCACGTGGAGCGGCCCGGTGCACGGCGGATTCAAGGCGCGCCAGAAATTTATCGATCTCACGAGCGGCAAGCCGTGGAAGGCGCTCGACGAAACGTGGGATGTTCGTGCCTACGCAGTCGGGGCGGGGGCACAACCCTATCGGATGTGGGACTGGACCTCAGTTCAGACCTGCGCCGAGAACCGCCCGCTGATCCTGCTTCAATACCTCTACGGTGGCCTCGGCTTCCGCGGCAACGGGGCGTGGGATGGCGCCGGCAACGAGTCGTTTCTGACTTCGGAGGGCGAGACCGATCGCGTGAAGGCCAACATGACCCGGGCTCGCTGGATCCATCTCAGCGGACTGGTGGACAGCCGGATGGCGGGTGTGGCGATCCTTTGTCATCCGGACAACTTCCGGTTCCCGCAGCCCATGCGGGTGCACCCGACCGAACCCTTCTTCTGTTTCGCGCCGTCGCAGATGGGCGACTTCCGCATCGAACCTGGTCATCCGTACGTTGCGCGGTATCGATTCATTGTCGCCGACGGGCCACCCGATCGGGTCGAACTGGAGCGCCTCTGGAACGACTTCGCGCATCCGCCGGAAATCATCATCGGGGGAAAGTAACTCCCCGCCGTGCGCACCAACAAAAAGGGCGGACCCGCGTGTGGCCACACGGATCCGCCCTGAAATCGTCGAACCGGCTTACTGCAACGCGCCGGTGTACTCGAGGCGAAGGATCTTGGTGTCCTTGTTGTTGCCCCACTCCTTGCCGTACTCGATGACGTAGAGGCATCCATCAGCGCCGAGCTCAATGTCCATGGGGCGCAGGATCCGGGTCTTCGGCATGAACCGGGCCATCATTAGCTTGCCGTTCGCGACCTTGGCGATGTTGTCCTGGGCGTCGAGCTTGACGGCGA
>JANXMD010000307.1 GCA_025354845.1 Verrucomicrobiota bacterium
TCCGTGGTCATGGACCGGATGAGGCAAACGTCATCAGCAATCGAGCCGAGTCCCGGCAGGATCTCGCTCAACTCCATGCCGCACTTCCCGAAGCGTTTGAACTCGTACGCCGAGCCCACACAAAGGAGCTGCTTCTGACCGCTCGTCATGCCCGTGATGCGCTGTCCCATGCGGATGCTGTTCGGCAACTCGGTTCCGGACACCTTGCGCAGATGCGGTTTCGGATCGAACAGATCCATGTGCGACGGCGCGCCGGACTGGAACAGGTAGATGACTCGCTTGGCCTTCGGGGTGTGATGCAGCGTCTTCAGCGTTCCGCCCATTGCGGGCACTGACGACGCCAGTGTGGCCGCCGACAGGGTATCGCGCCCCAGCAATGACGCGAGGGCCGCCAGTCCGAGACCGGTCGTGGACCGAGTCAGGAAGGTTCGGCGATTGTGGATCCGCGCGTATTCGGATTCGAAGAGCATATCAAACAGGGCCAACGGGAATGTGCTTACGATCGGATACCGAGCGCCCCCGACTCCACCACGCCACCCGAGACGGGCGAACGGATGCTTTGGGAATAAAGAATGGCCCCGATGACGGCCGACGTCAGAACCCAAGCAGGCTGGGCAACCTCCCAAGTGAACGGAACATCGACAAAATCCTCACGCGTCAGTCGGCAGGCGTACAGATGCATGAGTACTTCCGGCCACTGAAGAAACAAGAGGCTGAGCACCCCGGGAAAAAAGAGCCCTGACTGGACCAAAAAGAACCACAGGACCTTCCGGCTTTGGGGTTCTCCCTTGGACCTCAGCAGCCACATTCCGACCAGAATCATGGCCCACTCGACCCAGTCGTAAATGTACTTCGGGTGAAGGAGGTGCCATGGACGCAGGTTGGCAAACGCGAGCGAATAATGCTCCCGCGAAAACCGGTCGTTGAATTCCATCGTCGCCCCATGGCTGTCCCGTGTCGTCCACGGCGTCGCCGACACCGCAGCGTCGAGCGCCGCCGTGAGGATCGCCAGGGCCAAGCATCCCCACAGCACCACGATCAATCCTCGACGCAGCTTCGTGCTCATAACATCCATTCCCTTAAACGCTCATCCTTTGGTGATCACCTCATCCAGGTTGAGAAGGAGATTTCCCAGAGCAGTCCACGCCGCGAGCACGCCTGCGTCAATACCCGATGGACGCGGCCCCTCACCGACGGAAATCAGCTTCTCGGCGGCCGCGTGATCCGTGGTGAAGCGGGTCAATTGTTGTTGATACACTCTGGTCAACAGCGACTGCTCCGCTTTGGTTGGCGTCCGTCCCACCACCAATCGGAAGGCATAGGCGAGACGCGCCTGGAGGTCCCCTTTCCCTTCCTTCAACACGCGCTGCGCGAGCGACCGGGCAGCCTCGACGTATTGCGGATCATTCATCAGCACCAGGGCCTGCAGCGGCGTGCTGGTTCGGGGACGGCTGACGGTGCAAATCTCACGATTCGGCGCGTCGAAGGTGGTCATCGATGGGTGCGGAAGCGACCGCTTCCAATACACGTAGATGCCACGGCGATACAGGTCGCCGCCGTGGTCCTGGGTGTAACTCTGCGAACTGAATCCGTTGCCGAAACCAATCGCCTCCCAGAGCCCCGCCGGCTGATAGGGACGCACGCTGGAACCGCCGAGACGACGGTCCAGCAGCCCAGAAACCGCCAACGCCTGATCGCGAACAAACTCAGCATCGAGGCGGAAACGGGGGCCTCGGGAAAGCAACCGGTTGTAGGGATCTTGCTCCAGCTTTCGGGGTGAAACCTGGGTGCCCTGCCGATAGCTGGCGGAGGTCACCAGCAGACGCATCATCGCCTTCACATCCCATGGCGATCCCCGACCGCCTCCCGGCGTTGCCACTCCGTGACTGAACTGGAAAGCCAGCCAGTCAAGCAATTCGGGATGCGAGGGCAAATCCCCCTGGTTTCCGAAGTCGTTGGCGGTCTTCACCAATCCGGTGCCGAAGACCAATTGCCAGAGTCGATTCACGGTCACCCGAGCGGGCAGCGGATTCGCCGGATCGACGATCCATTGGGCGAGATCCAGCCTCGATGCCCGGGCGGGATTCGCCTTTCGCAGGGGTGGCAAGAACGCGGGCGTGCCGGGTACGACTTTATCGCCCTTGGCCTGCCAGTTGCCGCGCAGGAGCTGGAAGGTGTCCCGCGGCTTGTCCATTTCCGCCATGATCATGGTTTCGGGAACCTGCCCCTCCACCTTCCCGAGCGATTCCTTGGCGGTGTTCAACTGCTTGCCGAGATCGCGAACCGTCTCCGATTTTTGCTCCAAGAAATGTCGGGTGAGCCGCTTCATGGGTTCGGTCGAAGCGTCCTTGGCGCTGGCGAACAAGGCGATGCGAACCGGCTCCGGGAGCGCGGCGATCGCCACCAGTTCAGGTCGCGAGGATATCGACAGCCGGAACCGTCCGAGCTGGTGCTTGGCAAAGCCCGACTCAAACCGAAGCGAAAGCCGCAGACGCGTCCCCGACTCAAACGCACTGCCCTCTCCGCCCACGAGGATCGCCTGATGCGGCTGGCGATGGTCGGGATTCTGTCCCTCCCCAGCCCATCCCGACTTGGCATCGCTGTCGATGAGGTTCGACGCCGGGAAACCAGATTGACTGAAGTCGGCAAACGCGGCGGCGAAGGCAACCGGAATGGACGTCACCGTCTCCGGCATCCGTTCAAAGAAGAAGGCATACCCGCCACCGCCGTTGCTGATCTTCATCACCAACCGGTTCTCCCCAGCCTTTAGCGGGAGAAATGCGTAATCCTGCCGGGCCGCCGCGGCACGCGACACATTCCGGGAGAGCCGCTCGCGACCATTGATCCAGAGTCGAATTCCGTCATCGCTCCCCACCGCCACCCGAATCCAGCCGGCTTTGGGGGCCGTGAGAACCCGAGTGACATAGCTGGCCGCAATATCGCCGGTCAAATCGATCTGCGCGCCATCCTTCCAGTCCGAATGCTCCTTCCAAGGCCGGTCTCCTTTTTCGCCGACTCCCACTGCGGTCGACACCGACGACACGCTCACAAATTCACGCTCAAAGGCGTCGTTGGCATCCCGTGCCGTGAACGGCCCCACCGACCACCAACTGCCGGCGGTCACCGCTTTGGGATCGAGTTCCCGGCCGGGCTCCAGGGGTTCCACCGACGCGTCGACGCCGGTCATCACAAAATTCCCATTGTCGCTGCGCGCAAAGGCCCCCTGGGTGAGGGACGTGTCCGGCAGCGCCTCGATGCGCAGCCCGGAGAAGGAACGAGTGCCAAGGGAGGCTGTGATCTCGTAGCGATCGGTGTCGGGATTCGCTCCGGAAACCAGGATCGAACCGTCCGGCTGGGAGGTCAGAGTGGAACCGCCGGCGGATTTTGCCTGCATGCCTTCCAGAGGCGCCCAGGCATCCCGCAGTCCCCCGCGGAGTTCGTTTTGCCACGCCGCAAAATCCGCCGCCTCCACGGGCGTCGGGGATCCCAACCGCTTCGAGAGCTCCGCTTCGAGCCGCTTCATCTCGGTCCGGTGGCGTTCGATGCCTTCTGCTTGGTCAGCACTCGGAACCTTTAGGACCGGCACCGGGTTGGCGTTGCTGCCGTCGAGGCCGCGCTCGGTGATGGAATTGAAGAAGGCAAAGAACTGGTAGAACTCACGCGTGGAAATCGGGTCGTACTTGTGGTCGTGGCACTCGGCGCAACC
>JANXMD010000317.1 GCA_025354845.1 Verrucomicrobiota bacterium
GCACTAGTGATCCAGTTTCCCAAGCCGATGGATTACGCGCTCGCGAAACGGGTGATTGATGTCTCCGCCAAGGGTGGCAGCCGCATTGCGGGCGAAGTTCGTTTGCTGAATTACGAAGCCCGATGGCGTTTTATCCCTGCCGCCGACTGGGTCGCCGGGCGGCACGAGTTGGTGATCCAGACCACGCTGGAAGACCTGGCAGGAAACAACATCGGCAAGGCGTTTGAAGTGGATGTGTTCGAGCAAGTGGACCGACAGGTGCCCACGGCTGCCGTGACGGTGGCGTTCGACGTGAGGCAGTAGGATTAGGGGCGAGGGGCGAGGGGCGAGGGGTGAGAGAAGGTCCGCGATCGAGGGGGAGCCGCTCGACGCTCTGGTAAGGAGTGCGGGGGGCGAGCGAAGCGAAGACACCGCTGTGGGCCCGAGTGAAGCGAAAACCGTCGGTGGGTTCACCGATCGGGTGGCGGAATCGGATTTAGCCCGTGGTGGCGGTATCGAGAGCGATGTGGCGCTTCGCTTCCCACTGCAGTCCGAATGCCGGAGCGAGACCTTCGCGTCTTGAGAGTTCGTCCGTCCGTCCTCGACTCGTGGTGGACGGGGACCCAGTCGCTTGTCCTTACCCAACGCGGGGGCGGATCGACACCACGCGGGTGTGGGCGAGCCAGTCGTGCAGAGCGCGCTTCTGCACGTTGAAGGCGCAGACCACGAAGCCGAGACCAAAGGTGATTTGCGTCAGCCATTCCGCGCAGTGGCGCAGGAAGGCGCGGCGGTATCCCAGCGGGCCACCGTCGGAGTCGAGGATTCGCAATCCCAGCAGGAGCTTGCCCGGACTGGCGCCCCAGGAGCCGTTAAAGCCGACGAAGTAAGCGAAGTGCGCGGGAATCTCGATGGCCAGCATCAGGCGCCAGAATTGGAAAAGCACTTGCAGGTCGGGGGAGGTCTTTTTCAGTTCGGCAAATGCGTTGTTCTGGGCCAGGTCGAGGGCATCGGCCCAAGGCATCGTGATGAGCCGGACCATCGCGCCCAGAATCAGCATGTCGACGAGGTAGGCGGCGAGGCGGATCCAGAATCCGGCTGGCCGCAGGGCGTCCAGGTTGAAGAGGCCCGTCCCGGCTCCGATGTTGGTTTCCGCTTCCGGCTGGGTTCGGGGAGGGTTGGAAACCTGGATTCCCGGCGGCGCGGGGAGGTCCCATTTCAGCTGATCCACCGTGGCGGCGGGCTGCCACCGGGATTCAGCCGCCAGCCAGATCAACGTGCCGGGACCCACCCGTCCCTCGCCGCACCAGTGGCGCAGTTCCTCAAGCGTGACCGGACCGTATTCGCGGCCGTCGCTGGCGATGATTTTGTAGGCGTTCTCCAAAGTGGGGAGGGTGATCCCGTGGAACGGGAGGCGGGTTCATAAGGGCGGACGGACGGATGGGCAAATTGATTTCTTCGCCTTGGACGGGTGCCGGCCGGTCGAAATGGGTCGTTTGGGGAGGTCTGATTCTGCCGGAGGCAAAAATACCACTTGTCAGCCCGGTCGTCGGTGCTAGCGTCCGCGCTTCATTTTATGAAGGCAGATACTCATCCGAAGAACTACCGGTTCATGATTTTCCGGGACTCCGCTTCCGGCCAATCTTTCCTGACCAAGTCGTGCGCAAACACGAACCTCAACGCGGTCTGGGAGGATGGTAAGGAATATCCGTTGTACCTGATGGGTATCAGCGGGTTCACCCATCCGTTTTACACCGGCCAGCAGAAGTTTGTGGACACCGCCGGCCGCGTGGACAAGTTCCAGCAGCGCCTCGCCAAGACCCAGATCGCCCAGGCCGCCAAGGCTGCGGCCACAGCCAAGAAGAAGAAGTAGGACGCTGCCTCAAAACCGCCCGTCGACCGGCTTTCCGGTTGCCGGGCGGTTTTTTCATTCTCCCAAGCCCTCGGTTCCGCCGGCGGCTGGGTCGAGGACGGCGCGCT
>JANXMD010000339.1 GCA_025354845.1 Verrucomicrobiota bacterium
TTCTGGCGGATATCCTGCTCCGAGGCCCGGGCGTCGGAGGCGGAGTTGGCCATGACGAATCCGGCGCGACCGCCTTTGGCCTGGCCGGCCGAGGCCTTGAGCGCGGAGTGGAAGAGTTGGATCCAGAGGTAATTCGCGTTGTCGGTGCGGGGCAGGCCGAACGGGAAGCGGCGTCCCGAACCGACGGAATCTTTTAACCGCTCCTTGTCCACGGCGTTGACGTTGAACGGAGGGTTGGCGAGGACGAAGTCGAACTGGCCCGTCGCCTGGTGCGGGTCGTCGTAGTAGCTGTTGACCTGGCCACCGTGGCGGATGTCGCCTTCGAGGCCATGCACCGCGAGGTTCATCCGGCAGAGGCGCCCAGTCTCGTCCGTCTTCTCGACGCCATGAATGCTCAATTCTCGGGCTGGATCGCCCGTGTATTGATCACCCTCATCCCCACCCCTTCTCCCAATGGGAGACGGGTGGCCGGCAGGCCGGGTTGAGGGTGGCGAAGCCTTATGCTCGGCCACGAAGCGGGCGGAGGAGACGAACATGCCACCTGAACCGCATGCGGGATCGAGAATGCGCCCGTGGTAGGGCTCGATGACTTCGGTCAGAAGGCGGACGATGCAGGACGGGGTGTAAAACTCGCCGCCTTTCTGGCCCTCGGTGCGGGCGAACTCGCCGAGGAAGTATTCGTAGATCCGACCGAAGGCGTCGTAGTCCACGGTGGCGGGAATCTCCGAGACCTTCTTGAGCAGCTCCTTCAGGAGGGTGCTGGTGAAGAGGTTGTAGGTCTTGGGGAGGACACCGGCGAGTTGCGGATTGTCCTTCTCGATGGCCCGCATCGCCTCATTGACCTTGGAGCCGATGTTCTCCGCCTCCGGAAGGTTGAGCAGAAAGTCGAAGCGGGCATTGGGCGCCAGAAAGAGGATGCCCTCGGCGTGGTAGGCTGCCGGTTCATCCACCCGCGATCCACGGCGGGAGGAGGCGGACGCCTTCTCCAACTTGGCCCGCTGCTGGGCGAAGCGAACTTCGGCGAACCGCAGGAAGATGATCCCAAGGATGGGGCCAGAATACTCCTGGGCCTTGAGGCCGGAATTGGCGCGAAACTGATCCGCACTGGCCCAGAGGCGCTTTTCCAGGGCATCGGTGGCGGTGTCCTTCTGCGAGGGTGCGATCCAGATCATTCAGGGGGCTCCAAGTGCCTTGAACGCTACCGCTCACCTCATTCGCGGCAAGCACCTTGTGGTGGGTTCGACCCGGGTGTTCACTTCTGAAAATGGCGCATCGTTGATCCTGGGTTGGCTTCATCAGCGGGTAGGACGCACCTCCTGGTGAGCCGGGCCGGCCGCTGTGCTCGTCTTCGCACGCGTGCGTCACCCCCCCGCCTTCTACGCACCGGCTCGTCAGGAGCCTCGCCCTACCCAGTGGGCCCGCGCTGCCGGGATCGGTGCGGGTCATTTCCCTCTCGCACGGGCCACGACGGCGCTCCGCGCGTCGTGGTTATGTAACGGCCGAGCGGCAGCTCGGCCCCACCACGTGAGCTTCATCAGCGGGTCGGGTGAGCCGGGCAGGCATGACTGGCTAAATGATTCATCACGGGTTGACTGGAACGACACATATCTACAACCTGTATCTATGACGACCGCAAAACTCTTTAGGCACGGCGGCAGTCAAGCCGTCCGCCTGCCGAAGGCCTTCCGATTTGAGGGCACCGAGGTGATGATCGAAAAACATGGCGACGATGTGGTCCTTCGCGCCGTACCAACCGCGAAGTTCAAAACGTTTGCCGAGATAGCCCGCCACCTCGCTGATAGGTTTCCCGGCGGCAAGGACTTCCCCGAGCCACCTCCCAGGCCCGCCCGGCACGAGCGCCCCATTCCCGACCTCTGATTCCGAAGAATTGTGACGCCGTCCTTTCTCCTCGATTCGAGCGCGTGCATTTCGGTGCTCCGCAATCAGGCCGGTCTTGAGAAACTTCCAGAGCCCGCGCTAACCGGAATCCCCGTCATCGTCGCCGCCGAACTCTCGACGGGAGTGAAGAAGAATCTGAAGACCCATCCACACCAAGCCGCCCGGCTCGGAGCCTTTCTCAGCTTGTTTCAGCTGATCGACTTCAACCTGGACGCGGCCCTGCACTACGCCGAAATCCGCGCTGCTTTGGAAGCAGCGGGCAAGAGCATTGGTCCACTCGATCTCCTCATCGCCGCCCAGGCCCGCAGCCTGGGAGCCACGCTCGTCACGGGCAATTCCAAGGAGTTCAAGCGGGTCAAGGGTTTGAAGGTACTCGTGTGGAAATAGTCGCGAAAACTGCGCTTGCCGCGTCGTGGTAGGGCGAATCTCCTGATGAGCTGGGTGAACAGATGCGTGAGGCTTCGCCCCAAACCATCATCACTCGCCATCTACGCACCGGCTCGGCCGGAGCCTCGCGCTACCAATAATCGTCTCTATCCTTTCCCACCGCCGTCATCCACTGCCTGATCGATTGCCAATCTCAATCGTTCGAGTAGCCTCCTCATGTCCGACGATGCCGCCAACCTCCACCAACGAAGTTCCGGTGAAACCCCTGCTCTCTCCCGAGAAGATGGCGCGGATCTTGTCGTCGCGGCGCTCAGTCACCTCCGAGGAATTTCGGCGCCAAGTGGAAACGCACTTGGGGCGCCCCCTCTCGGCAGGCAGAAGGAAAACCTTCGTGAATGGGCAAGAGGTCTGGGTCTGCTGCTGACTCCCGAATCCATCGTTCCCCGCCTCGAACGCGGCGGCCAGGAACACGATTGGTTTAGAGAGGGTGAGCGGGTGTTCAAGGTTACCCGGGACGGCATCTTCGGCCTCGCTCCTGGAATGGACCTCGCCTTGGTCTCCTCCGATCAAGACGCCCGCCGCTTCCAGCTGTGGGAAGCCACCCCGATCGAATACCTCGAACGTTTGCACCTCCAGAACCAGCTGGTTCCGGGATTGAATCGCCTCGAAGGCGTCCTCACCCAGGTAGGTGACCTCGCCATCGTCACCTCGCAGCCTCGATTCGACATCGTCCCGGTCACCCAATCCGAGATCGACGACTGGTTTGCAGCACTGGGCTTCGAGAAGATCACGGAATGCGGCTACTACCGCGCCGAGGACAACCTCGGAATCTTCGACGCCCACACCAAGAACCTTGTGCGGTTCCAGGACGACCTCATTCCCTTCGACGTGATTCCCTGCCGACCAGCCGGCGGCTTCCTGAAGTTCATCGCCGACACCCTGTCGGCCGGGCACACGGTTCGCACCGTTCGGACAGTCATCACCTCTCCCAAAACCAGCGCGTCCGACCCCAAGGGATCCGAGCCGATATGACCACCGCCGCAATCTCATGAACGGCGTCGCGATGGAAACCCAGCGTGAACCAATTGGAAGAACGTCAGCGGGACACCCGAGACCGAATCTCTCAATCATCCCACTGTGGCAATCTCAGCAGTGACTTCATCGGAGTTTGTAGCTCCGAGATTCACCGAAAACACAGCTACGTGAACGCTACGGTAGCGGGGAATTGCCAGCGGGGGATGCGTTTGCTAGTTCTCGCGTGTTGAGCGGATTTTAAAGGGAAATCTTGGGCTTTTTACCTTCTTCGGATCAGAAGGTTGCAGGTTCGAGTCCTGCCCGGTGCACCACTTCGCGTTCCCGGGGGTGTCGGAAGCAAAATTGCTCCGTCGGAACACTTTACAGTGCCACTCACCTCGTTAACGGCCGTTAACCTGCTCACCTTAAGGTTGTTAGGCGATGGAACTCGTCTGCATTGGATTCATTTGCGATGAAAGCGTCGGAATTGTTTACGATCCAACCCGAACGGGGCTCCTGCTTCCGGGCCGCATTATTCGATCCAACCCGTTGATTGCGTTTGGAATAGCGATCATCAAGAGAGGAGTCACCGGTACTGGCACGGCAGATGCTCCCTTGGTCAAGTTGTCCGATGCGAAGTCAGAAGCGCTCGGCAACCCAAAGAAAACCCTGAAATCCATGAACAAATTCTTAACGAGCCTTTTTGCAATCGGAATGGTTGCCGGAGCCACGGCGACTGCCGGAGTCGTCAACTATGCCAACTGGACGTCGCAGTCCGGCAACACGGTAAACGGCACCGTGGGTGGCGTCGGCGTGACCTACACCGGTGATGTCGCTTTCGCCCAACTCAACAACACGGGTACGTACTGGTACACAGACCCCTCCCACGTGCCGGGTACGGGCACCGAGTATCTCTCGGCGACCGTGAGCAACACTCCGTCGACCACGGACATGATCGCTCTCGCGAGCGACGGGTACGTAAACACCCTCACGTTCTCGAGTCCCGTCTCTAACCCCGTGATGCTGCTGGTGAGCCTCGGTCAAACCCCTGTCCATACCACCTACTATTTCAACACGCCGTTCTCGATCCTGAGCGACGGCCCCGGATGGTGGGGCGGCCCCGGCATCCTCAATAACCTCGGTGGCAGCACCTTGGAAGGCATTGAAGGCGACGGAACCATTCAGTTCCACGGATCCTTTTCCTCCATCAGCTGGACCACCTCTTCCCAAGAGTACTGGAACGGGTTCACCATCGGCACTCCGGTTCCCGACGGTGGAATGACCCTTACCATGCTCGGCGTTTCGATTGCCGGGTTGTCGCTCCTGCGCCGGAAGCTCTGAAGCATCGGATGCCTTCCGCCGCTGCGCTCCTTTTCAGAGAGTTGCTGGACGGAAGGTAACCGAAGCCAAGTCTTTAACTAACAAACCCCTCGCTGTTTTTGAAACAGCGAGGGGATTTTTGTGACCGTTGCCGGGATTCGGCAGGGTACCTCCGGCAGACGACACCTTTCGGGAACCGGGCGTTCTCCACCATTTGGGCTTAGAAGCCTGTCTGAGAACTCATGATCGCCAGCGGAACAAGCCTGTCGGCGAATCCCTTCAGAATCGCGTAGCGAAGGCCTCCCCGGTGTCGCACCTCGATTCTCGCGAAGCGATTGGTCTCCTGATTCCATCGATCAGACTTTCCGAATTCTCCTTTGTGCCTTGGCGGACTAAGCGTGACCGCTGTGACTCAAAATACTGGAGGAGATTGGGTCACGCCAAGGACGCCAAGTCGCAAAGTGGTATCGAAACTCCATGCCTTGGGCCTCAGAAATGCGATGAACGGCCACGCAAGCGTTCGACCATTTCTGGTCAATACTTATGCTTTGGATTCGCTTCCTCGGGGAACCATTCGACACACCGTCGAGCAAAGCCACCTCCCGCATCCCAAAGACGCGGGTGGGTTGATGCACTCCACGACGCTAGCGTGGTCAACTCCCACAAGCGTCAACTCCCACAAGCGTCAACTCCTCGCAATCACCTGACCAACGAGGGGTCTCCCACTGATTGGGCGTGAATGCCGATCTGAAACCTCCTGATTAACGAAGGTTTTGCAAGCACCGAAGACCATGAAGCAGGGATCCAGTTGCTTCGGAAGCCCCGTCGCCAAGGCGCCGCGCCCGACTACCCACCCAGAGCCATTTCGAAGCCTCAAGCGTCCCGGCCCCTTGGCATCACGTCATTTCTGCGTACTGGGGTTCGGGTTGATGCCCGCTCAGCCGCAGAAACCGGGATTCGATCGGTGGCTTTACTCCGGTGGCTTCGGATCTGGAGGCGGATTGGCCGGCTGGATCAGCAGGAGGTCCTTCTTCAATGCCGCCGGATCACTTACCCCAAGGGAGTCAACCCAGTCAGTGAACTCCTTCATCCACTCGTCGCGCTCGGTGATCCATCGCTCGCGCGTGACCTGATAGGCCGCCGCTTTGACAATCATAAACCCAATTTTGTCCCGA
>JANXMD010000366.1 GCA_025354845.1 Verrucomicrobiota bacterium
CGACGGTCGCGTTGCCATCCACGATCGCGACGGTCAAACCCTCAGGGCGAAAGAGAATGGTGTTGGCGGGAATGGTCCAGCCCAGGTTGGTGCTGGAATCGGGAAACTCCACCTGGGCGAATCCGCCGGGAAGGAGGGCGCCGTCGGTGTTGAGGAGCTCGAGCTCGGTGAGCAAGGTGCGGGAGGCCGGATCGACCGCGCCGGAGGTGCGGACGAGCCGTGCCTCGACACGCTTAGGCGCGCCCCCGCTGTCGGAGAGAATCACCTGCGCAATCGTGTCGGGCCGGGCCGAGGAAGCGAGGCTCTGGGGCAGCCGGACGTAGACGCGAAGGGTTCGGGTCTGCGCGATGCGGAACAACTCCACCCCGCTGCCGGCAACGACCAGTTGGCCGATATCAATCTTCCGCGAGGTCACCACGCCGTCAAAGGGGGCAGTGATGCGGGCGAATCCGACCAGTTCTTCGAGGCGCCTGACCTCTGCCGCCGCCGAGTTCAGCGCGGCCGCCTTCAACTCCGCATCCGCGGCTTTTTCGTCCGCCTCCTGCGCGCTGACGATCTTCGCCAAGCGCATTTCCTGCCAGCGGGACGCGGTGGTCTTGGCGAGAGTGAGGGCGGCCTCGGCCTGCTGCTTCATGGCACGCGCGCTGCCGAGCTGCTGGTTTAATTCCGGAGTTTCCAACTCGGCGAGCACTTGTCCCTGAACCACCTTGGCACCGATATCTACGTGAAATGCCCGCACGTAGCCGGTCGCCCGGGCGAGAATTGGGGCCTCGGTCTGGGCGCGGATTTCCGCGGGGAGCCGGATCGATGCCCCGGAGGTGCCTTGAACCGGCGACACCAGGAGGACGGTGGGGATCGACAGCTCGCTGGTTTGCGACTGGACCTTGTTGCGCTGGCGCATCCGGGGAAGGAATCCGGCGGCGAAGGCGACAACGATCAGCATCAGCGCGAGCACGGCATAGGTCGTGAGCTGGCTTCTGGAGGGCTCGCGAGTCGGCGGATCCGGTTGGAGAGGCTGGGACATGAAGAAGGCGAGTGACGGGTTAGGGAGTGGCCGTGCCGGCGGAATGCGCCCCGGGGGCCACGTCGGAACCCGTCGCGGAATCGGGGAGCGGATGGCGGGCGTTGCGATGCACCCATGCAAAGACCGCGGGCACGAACAGAAGCGTGGCCACGGTGGCGAGCATTAGCCCGGCGACCACCGCTCGCCCCAGGGGGGCATTCTGCTCCCCGCCTTCGCCGAGGCCGAGGCTCATCGGCACCATGCCGAGCATCATGGCCATCGCGGTCATGATCACGGCCCGCAGGCGGGTGGTCCCCGCCGACAGCGCGGCAGCAGACGCTGTGCGCCCACGACGGAGTTCCTCACGAGCGAAGCTCACCACCAAGACCGAGTTGGCGGTGGCCACCCCCACCGACATAATCGCCCCCATCAATGCCGGCACGCTTAGCGGGGTCTGCGTGATCCACAATCCCCAGGCCGCGCCGGCGACCGTGCCGGGGAGCGCGGTGATGATCACGAATGGATCGAGCCAGCTTTGGAAGTTCACCACCAGCAACAGGTACACGAGCACAATCGCCCCTGCGAGGCCGATGAGCAGGCCAGTGTAGCTCGACCGCATGGTTTCCGCCTGACCCCGCAGCACAATGTAGCTGCCGCGTGGCAGCTCCTTCTTGGCGAGTTCCACCAACGGTTCGACGGCTGACATCACGGATCCGAGATCGCACCCCTCGACGCCGCCGAAAACATCAATCACCGGGGAGACATTGAAGTGCGAAATGACGGCCGGCCCGTTGGTGCGAGTGATGGTGGCCAGATTCGCGAGCACCTGGCCGTCCGAAGAGTCGATGAGCCCGGCGCTGATCGGGATCCCTTGCAGCGCGCTGAGCGAGTCCATCATATACTCGGGGGCCCGAATGTTGACGAGGTACTGGATGCCGCGAACCGGGCTCAGCCAGTAGACGGGCTGGACCTGACCGCTGCCGGTCAGGCTCATCAGCACCGAGTTGGCCACGTCCTTTTCGTTCAGACCGATCTCGGCCGCCTTGTCGCGATTCACCTCCACGTGCAGGCGCGGTAAATCGGCCGGCTGCTGCACCCGCACGTCCACGGCGCCGGGAATGGCTCGGATGCGCTGGGCGAGACGATTGGCTACGGCCCGGTTGGAGGCCTGATCGCGTCCGACGATCTGCACGTCGAACGGTGCGGGCAGGCCAAAGTTCACCGTCTGGCTCACGATGTCGGCGGGCAGGAAATAGAAGGTGGTTCCCGGAAAATTCCGGTTCAGCCGGAGACGCAGTTTGCGGATGTATTCCGGCGTCGAACCATGTTCTGGCTTCAGCGAGAGCAGGATGTCGGCGTCGCCCGTGCCGATGACGCCGTTGTTCGAGTAACTGAGGCTGATGCCGGAATTGGGGATGCCGATGTTGTCGAGGATACCCTCGATTTCGCCCGACGGGATTTCTTCGCGGATTGCTGCCTCAACCGAGTCCACCAGTCGGACGGTCTCCTCAATCCTCGTGCCGGTGCGGGCGCGCAGGTGGAGACGGATCTGGCCCGCGTCCACGGTGGGGAAGAAGTCGCGTCCAAGCTGCGGGAACAGCAGGCACGAGGCCCCGCAAAACAGCAGGAAGACGCCGCCGAATCCGCGCGGATGGCGGAGGAGGAGGGACAGGAGTCCGCGATAGCGGGTCCGAAGCCGCTCGAAGCCGTCCTCGAACGCTGATTGGATGGCGTGCCAGGGGCGCAGCCACAGCGACACCGCTCCGCTGGGAGCCCCGTGACCGACGTAGGAGGTTCCGTGGTAAAACCACATCACCAACGTCGGGATGAGCGTTCGGCTCAGCAGGTAGCTGGCGAGCATGGCGAACACCACTGCCTCGGCGAGCGGGGTGAACAAATGCCGTGCGACTCCCGTGAGGAAAAACATCGGAACGAACACGATGCAGATGCAAAGGGTGCTGACGAAGGCGGGCAGGGCAATTTCCTGTGCACCGTCGAGGATCGCCTGCTGCAGCGGTTTCCCGAAGGCCATTTGACGATGGATGTTCTCGATTTCGACCGTGGCATCGTCGACCAGGATGCCAACCGCCAAGGCCAGGCCGCCGAGGGTCATGAGATTGATCGTCTCGCCAAGCGCGCTGAGCGTCGCCAGCGAGGCCAGCACGCTCAACGGGATCGAGAGCGCGATGATCACCGTGCTGCGCCAGGATCCGATGAACAGCAGGATCATCACGGCGGTGAGTCCGGCAGCGATGATGCCTTCGCGCAGAACGCCGCCGATCGCGGAACGGACGAATCGCGACTGGTCGGCGAATTCCGAAACCTTCAGCTCCGGAGGCAAAGCCGCGAGGATTCGCGGCATCGCGGCCTTCACGCGACTCACCACGTCCAGGGTTGAGGCCGATCCCCCTTTGAGGATGGTCAGCAGCGAGCCGCGCTGGCCGTCCTGGCGGACCACATTGGTCTGAGGCAGGTAGCCGTCGCGAACCTGCGCGACGTCCTGCACCCGAATGGTTGCCCCATTCACCACCTTCACTGGAAGGTTGTTCAACTCCTCCAGCACCCGTGGTTGGGCGTTCAGTTCGATGTCGTACTCGGTGCTGCCGATCTTGGCTGTCCCGCTAGGAAGAATGAGGTTTTGCGAGGCGAAGGCGTTGATGACGTCCTGCGCCGTGAGGTTGTGGGACTGCAGTGCCTTGAGATCGAGGTCGATCGACACCAGACGGGTCTTTCCGCCATACGGCCAGGGCACCTGCGCACCCAGAACGGTTGAAAGACCGACGCGCACCTGATTCTGCCCCAGGTCGTACAGTTCCTGTTCGGACAGGCTCGGCGAACTCAGGCCGTACTGGAGGATCGGCACCGTGGAGGCGTTGTAGCGGATGATGAGCGGGGGCGTCTGGCCGGGCGGCATCTGCCGGAGGATGGTCTGCGCGATCGCGGTGATTTGCGCCACGCCGGCATCGACCGAGGCCCCCTCACGGAGAAACACCTTGATAATGCCCACGCCCGGGTAGGCGGTGGATTCGACGTGCTCGATGTCGTTCACCGTCGCACTCAGCGAACGCTCGTGATTGAAAAGAATGCGTTGTTCAATTTCCTGCGCATTGAGCCCGGCGTACTGCCAGATCACCGAGATCACCGGAATGTTGATCGCCGGAAAGATGTCAGTGGGCGTGCGGAGCAGCACCAGCGGCGTGATCAGAAGCAGGACCAGAGACGCGACGACAAAGGTGTAGGGCCTGCGAAGGGCCAGACGGACGATCCACATGGCTAGCCTTGGGCGCTCCGCCGGCGGGCAGCCGGGCGACCGGCTGTCGCAGACTGATCATCGAGGATGAGGTTCCGTCGCACGCGACTACAAGTCGTGCACCCCGGTCCGTCCGGCCAATACAAGTTTGCTCGGTGATTGATACCTTGAAAGTATCAGCCGCATGGAACTTCGGCACCTGCGGTATTTCCTGGCGGTGGCGGAAGAGCTGAGTTTTCGCAAGGCGGCGGAGCGTCTGCGTCTGGCTCAACCGCCGTTGAGCACGCAGATCAAGTCCCTCGAATCGGAGCTCGGAGTGCGGTTGTTCGAGCGAACGACCCGCTCGGTGAATCTGACCCAGGCGGGACGGGTGTTCCTGACCGAGGCACGCCTCGTGCTGACTGCGGCCTCACGTGCCGAGGATCGGGCACGCATGGCGGAGGAAGGGTTGGTGGGCACCTTGCGGATTGGCATGATTGCCCCCTCTGCCAATGCGTGGCTGGCGCGGATTCTCCGGGATTTCCAGCAGCGTTTTCCGGGCGTGCAGCTGTCGGTTTTCGACCTGGTGAGCACCGAGCAGCTTCGCAGGCTGCACCAGGATCAGCTCGATGTCGGGTTGCTTCGACCTCCGGTTGGGTTTGCGGAACTGGATTATCAGTTTGTTGAGGAGTCGGCCCAGGTGATTGCGATGCCGGCGGGCCACACCCTGGCGCGGAAGCGCAAGCTGGAGTGGCGGGATTTCCATGACGTCTCGATGGTGCTCATGCACCCCAGCGTGCAGCACGGGTACTACGACGCCTTCTTCGCCGTCTGTGCCAAGGCGGGAGCCGTGCCGCGTCCGACCCAGTACGCGAACGACATCCAGACGAAGATGTGGCTGATCTCGGCCGGGTTTGGCGTGGCGCCCACGACCGCCACGCTGGCGGAGGTCACTCGACCCGGCCTCGTATTTCGCGACCCGCCCCCCGGACTGCCGCCGGTGCGGACGGTGCTGGCCTGGCGGCGCGCGGATGAATCGCCGTTGGTGCGCGCCTTTCGGGACATGTTTCCCAATCCCGGTCGTCCCGCATCGGTGCGAATGCCGCGTTGATCTGGACGAAAACCAAAAACGCCGCGAATGCGAGGCATCCGCGGCGTCGGGAGACTGGAAGGACCGCTTAGTAGGCGGCCTGGGCGCCCTTGATGGAACGCTTCTGCATCCACGGCATCATCGCGCGCAGCTTGGCACCGGTCTTCTCGATCGGGTGCTTCTCGCCCTTCTTGAGCAGGGCGTCGTAGCGCTTGTAGCCGGACTTGTATTCGTTGACCCAGTCCTTGGCGAACTTGCCGGATTGGATGTTCTTCAGCGCCTCTTTCATGCGCTTCTTGACCGAGGCATCGATGATCTTCGGACCGACGCTGACGTCGCCCCACTTGGCGGTCTCGGAGATCGAGAAACGCATGCCGCTGATGCCGGCCTCGTTCATGAGGTCCACAATCAGCTTGAGCTCGTGGAGGCATTCGAAGTAGGCCATCTCCGGGGAGTAGCCAGCCTCGACAAGCACTTCGAACCCGGCCTGCACCAGAGCGCTGGCGCCGCCGCAGAGGACGGTCTGTTCGCCGAACAGGTCGGTCTCGGTTTCTTCCTTGAAGGAGGTCTCGAGGACCCCCGCGCGGGTGCCGCCGATGCCCTTGGCCCAGGCCAGGGCGATCTTTTTCGCGTCACGGCCGGGGTTCTGGTAGATGGCGATGAGGCTCGGCACACCTTTGCCCTCAGTGAACTGGCGGCGGACGATGTGGCCAGGGCCCTTGGGGGCGACCAGGATCACATTCACGTCCTTGGGCGGGACAACGGTCTTGAAATGGATCGCGAAGCCGTGGCTGAAGAGGAGGGTCTTGCCCTTCGACAGGTTGGGCGCGATTTCCTTCTCGTAGGAGGCGGCCTGCTTGGTGTCGGGCAATGCCACGAAGATCACGTCGGCGCGCTTGACCGCCTCGCCGGTGGGATAGACCTCGAAGCCTTTGTCCTTGGCCACGGCGATCGACTTCGAGCCTTCGTAGAGGCCGATGATCACCTTGCAGCCGGATTCCTTGAGGTTCAGCGCGTGCGCATGGCCCTGGGAACCGAATCCGAGGACGGCCAGGGTTTTGCCTTTGAAGACGCTCAGGTCGGCGTCCTTGTCATGATAGACTTTTGCCATAGGGGAACTGGAACTGGTGTGGAGTTGAAAAAAAGGGGATGGGTTCAGTCGCGGGGCAGGGCGACCTGGCCGGTTCGGGTGAGTTCGACGATGCCAAAATCGCGCACCAACATGAGGAACTTCTCAATCTTCGATTCGCTGCCGGTGAGCTCAATGGTGAGCGACTTGGGCTGCACGTCGATGATCTTGGCGCGGAACAGCTCGGCCATTTGCGCCACTTCGGCGCGGCTCTGGGTGTCTGCGGCGACCTTCACGAGTACGAGCTCGCGGTCAATGTAGCCGCCAGCGGGGAAGGCCGTAACCTTCATGACGTCGACCAGCTTGTTGAGCTGCTTACAGATCTGCTCGACGGTGGCGTCGTCGCCGCGGGTGACGATGGTCATCCGGCTGAGCGAAGGGTCGTGGGTCGGGCCAACATTGAGCGTGTCGATGTTGTAGCCGCGGCCACTGAAGAGGCCGGTGACCCGGGTGAGCACCCCGAACTTGTTTTCGACCAGGACTGAGATGGTATGTCGCATGTTGCTGTGTCGGTGTGATCCGTGAGTTGGTTGCCGCCCTGCTGTCGGATCGACTTCGGAATCACGTTTCACACCGCTGGATGCCACTCCCGAAAGTCGAAAACCCGCGTCCCGTCCTGCTAACCGGGAACCGCGGGCGACCTGGGAGCCGATCTGCAACGCACCAGGCCGCCGTCAGTCCGCAAGGACGACGACTACCAACCTGGGGCTGCTTACCGGAAACATCGGGCCGGGACGCTACTGGCCGGTGCGTGGTCGGGTCAACGGTTTTTCCGGGTCGCGAAGGCTCCAGCCGGCAGGGACAGGGTGATCGGATCGGGGAAAATGGATGACGATGAATGTTTTTCCGGCCGGTCACGTCGTTAGGAGCTGCTATTTTTCAAGCTCGTTTCGCCGGGGCAATGCCGCCGGGTTCAGTCTGGACCCGTTGGATCCAAGTTTTGCCTCTGGACGGACCGGGCCGGGACCGGCACACAATTTCCGACATGCATTCACCAGATCTCCTCCACTCCAGCGTTGCCGGCTCCGGCCGGCGGGCGCTTCGAATCGTTTCCCTCGCGGCCATCGGCGCCTGGGCGGTCACTTCGGCCCAGGGGCAGAACCGCCCGCAGTACAAGATGCTGCAGGAGGATTTTCCGTTCCTCAGCGCCTGCATCAACGCCAAGTTCCCCGAGGGCAACACCGCGATGAAGGGGGTGGCGATCCGGGTGGGGAATGGGGCGACCATGTTGTTCGATACCGATCTTTGCCGCATGGCGGCAGGATGGACCGGCGGCTATGTCACTACGCACGGTGTCGCCTTCGATGGGGCGCATGGCCATCACCCGGCCATCGATGGGGAGCAGAAGTTCGGCACCGCTGTGGTTCCGGGCGTGGCGGGGGCAGATGGCGTGTTCGCCGACCACCGCAGTGAGCCCTTCGGCCCTGTCGATCACGCGCTCGTGCACTGGGATGGCCTCTCGGTGAATGGCATGGACGTCCAACTGAACTACACGGTTGGCGGAAATGTTCATGTCGCCGAACAGCCAGGAACCGTGGCCGTCGGCCAGCAGGTGGCATTCACTCGCACCTTCCGTATCGACGCTCCGGAAAAGGGATTCCTCTTCTTCAAGTCGCATCGTGTCCCGCAGACCTTTTCGCTGCTGATCGCCGACATCCAGGGCGCCACGCCTAAGGTTGAGGACGGCTCGGTCACGGTTGCCGGCAATGGCATGGTGACGCGTGTCAGCGCCGTGGGTCTCCCCAAGGGCGCGGCATTCAAGGCCTCCGCTGGCCGGGTGAGCCTCGAGCTGCCCAAGGGGACCCGGGGCGGGACCTTCAAGGTTGTCATTTGGAACGGTCCCGAGTCGGAATCGGCCCGCTTTACGCAGATGACCGCCGGCCCAGCGGTCCTCAAAGACTTCAGCCATGGCGGTCCGCGACGCTGGACCGAGTCGGTGACCGTGAAGGGGCAGCTCAACACCAGCACGACCCCGGACGGCGCCTACACCACCGACGCGATCACGACGCCTGAGCGCAACCCTTGGAATCGCCGGGTCCGCTTCTCTGGATTCGACTTCTTCAGCGACGGCAAGCGCGCCGCGTTCTGCACCCACGACGGCGACATCTGGATCGCCTCGGGCATCGACGAGTCCCTCGAAAACGTGCAGTGGCGCCGTTTCGCTTCGGGCATGTACGAGACGCTCGGTCTGGTGATCGTCAATGACGTCATCTACACCAGCGGTCGCGATCAGGTCACCCGTTATCGCGACCTCAACAACGACGGCGAGGCCGACGAGTACGAGAATTTCAACAACGACATTCTTTCCACCGAGGGATTCCACGAGTTTGTGTTCGATCTGCAGCGCGACGACGCCGGGAACTTCTACTTCGCCAAGGCAAATCCGGTGAACGGTGGCGGCCGTGGCTTCGGTGACCAGAAGGCGTCGCAGGGCAACGGGTCGGTCTGTTCCCACTCGGGCTGCGTTTTCAAGCTCAGCCCGGATGGTAAGAAGCTGGAGATCATCGCCCGCGGCGTTCGCGCCCCGAACGGCATTGGCGTCCGTGGCGATGGCCAGGTGACCACCTCCGACAACGAAGGCACCTGGGTGCCTTCGACCCCCATCAACTGGGTGAAGCCCGGCGCCTTCCTCGGCGTGGTGAACAAGCTCACCCCGAAGGAGCAGGCCGATGCGTGGCAGCCTCCGCTGACCTGGCTCTCGCATTCCGACTACGACAACTCCGGCGGCGGTCAGATTTGGGTCACCAGCGACAAGTGGGGCCCGTTCAAGGGGGAAATGCTCCACGAGAGCTATGGCAAATCGAGCCTCTTCCTGGTCATGAAGCAGTCCATCTCGGGTGGCCGTCTCCAGGGCGGCGTCGTCCGGTTCCCGCTGCGTTTCACCTCGTCTGTGATGCGCGCCAAGTTCAATGCCAAGGACGGCCAACTCTACGT
Source organism: Verrucomicrobiota bacterium (assembly GCA_025354845.1). Taxonomy (GTDB): domain Bacteria; phylum Verrucomicrobiota; class Verrucomicrobiia; order Limisphaerales; family UBA9464; genus CAIVQB01. The sequence goes on from JANXMD010000366.1 coordinate 9,386, forward strand.
GGCGGGTCTCAGCGAGTGGCAGTCGAACGCCTCGCGAATCACCGGATTTGACCGCGTCCGCTACACCGGCCGCAAAGTTTACTCGGTTCGTGGCGTGAAGGCCGTGTCCGGCGGCGTGGAGCTGTCTTTCAGCGAGCCTCTCGATTCCGCTTCGGTGGCCGACCTTCAGAACTGGAGCGGCAAGCGATGGAACTACGAGCGCGCCGAACACTACGGCTCACCCGAGTTCCAGATCGCCAATTCCAAGAAGCAGGGCCGCGAGGCGATTGACATCACCGCCGCCAAACTTTCCGCCGACGGCCGCTCCGTCACGCTTGCCATCTCCGACTTCAAGCCGGTGATGCAGGAGTCCATTAAGTGGGATCTGAAGGCCAAGGATGGAACGCCGATCGCCCAGGAAATCCAGCACACCGTGCATGAGGTTCCTTCGGCGTCCGCGCCTTTGAACTGAATCGTAACCGGTTCGGGTTTTCGATTTCCACGAAAGCCCGGTCCTCCACCCCGATTCGGACCGTTGACCGGTCCGAATCGGTTTTTTTTTGCGCCGACCCAAAAAGAGCTGATAGGGAAATATCCTAGACCCTGCTGGGTTGTTCTGTGGGGGAACAAACCGATGTCATGCGGCAGTAGTTCAGCACGTGTATCGCCACCCCTTCATGATTCGTTTCCCAAAGACTTCGACCGCCACCTCTCTCGTGGCGGGTGCAGCTTTGTTCGGTTCGGTGGTGCCAGTGGTTGCCCAGAATCTGTTTTCCAACCCAGGCTTCGAGCTTGGGTCGGCGCAGACATCCTCGGAGCCCACCTTTCTCGGTGCGACCCAGGACACCTTTGCGGTCAACGGGTGGGGCCTTTCTTCCTGGACGGTTGCCGCGGGCTCCAATGCGTTTCCAGAGCAGTGGGTGCAAAACTATGCGCAAGCGGGCAGTAAGTCGGTGTACCTGAGTTCTAGTTCCAATCAGAACGCCTCGGATGCCTGCCTCCAGTACACCGGGACGCTGAATCTGACCATCGGGTCGCAGTACACACTTTCCGCCTACGTGGCCAATGCCGGCTCCCGTTCGGGCGATGCCGCGGGCAATGGAGCCAATGGCGATCCTGCCACCGGGACGCTGTTTTCCGGATCGCAGCCGGTAGCCACTGCCAATCTGGTCGCTGGCAAGTTCTTGTTTGAATTGTCAAACGGGTCGGCGGTTCAGTCGGCGACCACCATTGCCGCGAATTCCTCGTGGAACAACCAGTCCGCTGCCAACTCGGTCAACTGGGTCCTGATGAGCTACACGTTCACGGCTCAGGTTGTGAATCCGACCATTTACCTAACCGCCACGTCACCCGACGGCACCGGAACCCTGTGGTCCAACCTCTTGGTGGATAGCCCGTCGCTGACCGCCGTGGTCCCGGAAACCGGGACTTGGGCTGCGGGCGCCTTTGCGGCCGTCGCGGTGGGATGGACCGCCTGGCATCGGCGTTCCCGCAAGCAATCCTCCGTGGATGCCGCCTCCCACCCCTCCTTCTAAGCGCAAGTCCGAATCTCTGCCAACCCTGCCAAGCCCGCAATCAGTCAGACCTCAGCATTCAGATCCGACCGCCCCGCTCCGAGCGGGGCGGTTTTTTTTCGTCGGGTTCTTGATGCCGCTCGTCGGGTTTTCTAACGTCCCTGTCCTGAAGCAATCCACCGATTCCTTCGTCCCTTTGTCATGCCACTGCGCTCCCTGATCCGCCTGGCCGCTATTTCCGCTGCGGCGGTGCTGTCGTCCTTGGTTGCCGTTTCGGCCGCCGACGCACCCGCCCCGGGACTCTCGCTTGCCTTAACCGCCGGCGCTGTCACGGATCTGTCCGTCGCAGAAAACCTCTGGCTCCACGTCCCGGTTGGCCAGCCGGCGAGCCCATGGATCGCACCTGGCGCGTTCGCCGCGAAGTGGCAGGGGCAGATCACTGCCGAGCTCCGTGCCGACTACACGTTTCACGCCGAATTCAGCGGCACGTTGAAGCTCATCCTCAACGACACCGTGGCCATTGAGGCCGCGGGCACTGGCGACACGCCGGTCCTGGGCAAGACGGTGCGGTTGAACAAGGGGGCGAACACCCTGGTTGCCGAGTACACGCCGCCGGCCGCCGGCGATGCGTTTCTGCGCGTGTTCTGGTCGAACAAGGAAACACCTTACACCCCGATACCGTTTTCGGCGCTGACCCACTCGGCGAGTCCTGAGCTCGCCAAGTCGCTCCAAGTCCACCTCGGACGCGACCTCTTCATCGAGCATCGCTGCGCCAAGTGCCACAGTGTGCCGCAGGGTATTGCTGAGCTGGCAATGGATGCGCCGGCCTTCGCTGGAATTGGCAGCCGCCGGAATCCCGACTGGATGGCGCGCTGGATTCAGGATCCGGAGGCGCTGCGTCACGGAACGCCTATGCCCAAGGTGTTCACCGGCGCCGATGCCGCGGAGCAGTCGAAGGCGGTTGCCGCATTCCTTTCGTCGCTGAAGGCCGGTTCCAGTCCGACGCCAACCGCTGGCAACGCCGCCGAGGGCAAAGCGCTTTACGAGAAACTGCACTGCGTTGCCTGCCACAATCCGCCGGACACGGCGGAGCAGGACGCCAAGAAGATCGGCCAAAAGCAGGTGCTGGCCAAGTTCGCCCCCGGCACCCTGTCGCCCTTCCTTCAGAAGCCGGCCGAGCACTATGCGTGGATCCGCATGCCGAATTTCAAGCTGACTGCCGAGGAGGCAGGCAACCTCGCCGCCTATCTCGAGGCCAATGCCGACAAGGCCGCGACCGGCGCTGCGCCGGCCGAGGAGGCGCTAGTCGCGAAGGGACGCACCTTGGTCCAGAATTCCGGCTGCCTGAATTGCCACGCACTCGATCTGCAGAATCAGTTTGCCGCCCGCCCGCTTTCCTCGCTGGCTACCGATCGCTGGAACACGAGCTGCGTGGCCGATGCTCCCGCCGACGGCGCCAAGGCCCCGCGCTATGCGTTCGGCGTCGAGGATCGGCAGGCCCTGCGCGCCTTTGCTGCGTCGGATCGTCGCTCGCTCACGCGTCAAACCTCGTTGGACTTCCTCGCCCGGCAATCCGAGCGGCTGAACTGTCGTGAGTGCCATGGGAAGATTGAGGGATTTCCTGGCTTCGAATTGCTGCCCGGCAAACTCAAACCCGAGTGGGCTGCCCGCTTCATTGCTGGCAACGAATCCTGGAAGCCGCGCACTTGGCTGGAGGCACGGATGCCCGGATTCCCGGCCTATGCCGAAGGCCTGGCCACGGGACTCTCTCAGATGGCGGGCTTGCCGCCGAAGTCGCCCGAAGATCCCACGCCCGCCGACACTGCGGAGCTGGCGAAGGCGGGGCAGAAGATCGCCGGCGCCAACGGCGGGTTCTCGTGCATCAGCTGCCACGGAATCGCCGACTTCGGCGCCACCCAAGTGTTCGAGGCTCCGGGCCTCAATCTCGCTCACAGCTACGCCCGGCTTCAGAAACCCTATTTCCGCCGCTGGCTGCGGGCCCCGACTTCGGTGGATCCCTCCACCAAGATGCCGGTTTACTTCGACGAGGAGGGCAAGAGCCCGCTGCCCGACATCCTCGGCGGCGATGGCCCGAAGACCATTGGCGCGGTCTGGGAATACCTCCGCCTCGGCGACAAGATGCAGAAGCCGGAGTGACGGGTTCCCCCTCGAATCGCGCTACGGTCTCGGCTTGAGCGTGTCCTGAATGACCGCGGCTGCCACCTCATCCGTGGCCTTGAACGCGATATCCCCGCCGACGTTGGTGAACACCATCACGGCGAAATCGCGTTGCGGGGCCACCCACAGGTTGCAGAACCAGTAAGTGTTGGACCCGGTGTGATTCCACGCGGTGCCACCAGCCCAGGGCCGTTGAGTGATGTTCCAGCCGAGTGAATATTCCTGTCCAGGCAGGGCGGTGTGGAGATGGCGCCAAGTTTCGGGCTTCACGGGCAGCAGGGTTTGACGGCCAAGTTCGCCGTTAAGATGCGCGCGGATGTAGGCCGCCACGTCGGTCATCGAAGCGTGAACCGTTCCCGCGGGTCCAAGACTGGGCGGGTTGTCGGCCAGCGGTCCGGGCTTCAGTGCCTCCCACCGGTCGCCGTTTCGCTGATGACCCCAGGGTTGTCCGTGATTCCCTTTCGGATCGGGTGGACCAAAGCCCGCGGAGGTCATGCCCAGTGGACGAAAAAGTCGCTCGGTGATCAGTTGTTCCCAGGGCTGGTTCATACGTTCTTCCAACCACGCTCCGGCGAGAATGTAGCCGGTGTTGGAGTAGGCGAAACGCGTTCCCGGCGGGAAGGCGGGTGGGCGTCGGGTGAACTCGCGCAGAATCAGGCGCCGTTGGTCCCGCAGGCTTTCCGAACCGCGCCGAATCAGGCGCCCAAGCCCGGTGGCATCGAGCGAGGCTTGATCGGGTGCGCCACCACGATGCCCGAGCAACTGCTCGAGAGTGACCTTGCGCCACGTCGGATCCATCGACGCGGCGTCCGCGGGAAACACCTCTTCAAGCCGCTCGGTCCACCGCAATCGACCTTCATCCACCAGAATGGCCGCGAGGGTCGCAGTCATCGATTTGGTAATCGATCCCAAATGCCATACGTCCTGAGCCGTCACCTTCGAGTCGGATCCGATCGCGCGGACCCCGACGGCCGCGGTGTCGATCACGGTGGTGGATCGAATCACCAGACAGGCCAGTGCGGGCAGGTCGCGCTGCTTCCGGATGGATTCCAGGCGCGCTTCGAGGCCCGAAGCCGCAGTGGACTCAAAGGCGGACAGAATCCCCGCAAGTCCCATCACCAGCGGCATCCAGTGGCGGGCGTCGCGGTTCATGGTCTCGTGATGGCGTTCAGGAGGCGGCGGGCGAGAAGTCGTCGGCGTGGTAGGAACTGCGGACCAGCGGCCCGCTGGCCACGTGGATGAATCCGAGTTCGTGCCCGATGCGGCCGAGTTCCTCAAACACTTCGGGCCGGACAAACTCGACCACGGGCAGGTGCTTCAGAGTGGGCTGCAAATACTGTCCCAGGGTGAGGATGTCCACCTGCGCCGCCCGAAGGTCGCGCATGGCTTCCAGGACCTCCTCACGCGTCTCGCCGAGACCGAGCATGAGTCCCGACTTGGTGTGCAGGGTGCCTCCGGAACGCTGCTTGGCCTTGGCCAGAACGGCGAGGGAACGGTCGTAGGTGGCGCGATGCCGCACCGACGGCGTCAAGCGCCGGACCGTCTCGAGGTTGTGATTGTACACGTGCGGCGCGGCGTCGAGCACGGCGTCGATCGCGCTATCCTTGTCGAGAAAGTCGGGAACGAGAACTTCGATGACCACGCCCGGATTGCTGCTGCGCACGGCTTCGATGGTGCGCCGGAAATGCGCGGCGCCGCCGTCCGCCAGGTCGTCGCGCGCCACCGCGGTGATGACGACATGCTTCAAGGCCATGCGCCGCGCCGCCTCGGCCACGCGGGTGGGCTCGTCCATCTCCAGGGGAAGCGGCTTGGCGGTGCTCACCGCGCAAAAGCCACAGGCCCGCGTGCAGCGGTCACCCGCGATCATGAAGGTGGCGGTGCCCTTGCTCCAGCATTCCCAATGATTCGGGCACTTGGCGCTTTCGCACACCGTGTGGAGCTTCAGGTCGTCGAGGAGGGTGCGGGTGCGGGTGAAGGTGCCGCTGGTGGGCAGCGAGACCTTCAGCCACTCCGGCAGGCGCGGACGCAGCGGGATCCCCGCGGGAGCGGAGCCGGACGACGAACAGGACGAGGCGGGACGAGACAGGACAGATTCCATCGAAACGCGGTGAACTTCGACGCGACGCGGCGGTTTGGCAACGGCTCTGTTTCGATTGGCGGTGAGGCGGATGAAGTTCGGCGTTGCAACCGTCGCTGAAGGCCCTACCACTTCGCGCGTGGCTTTGACCGTCCCCAGTGAAACCAACTGACCTGCGCGGAATCCTCCGCTACATTCCCCGCTACCGGGAGAAGACTTTCGTCGTGGCCGTCGATGGTGTCGTCGTGACCGACGACAACTTCGCGAATCTTCTCCTCGACCTCGCGGTTCTTCGTTCGCTGAACATCCGTATCGTGCTCGTCCACGGAGCGGCGGAACAAATCCGGAGCCTGGGCATCGAACGGAAGGTCACCCCATCGAATCTCGACGGCACCGGCATCACCGACGCCGACACGCTGCAGCTCGCACTCACCGCGGCGAACCGGCTGACCCACGAAATTCTCGAGGGTCTCGCCGCGAACGATCTCCGCGCGGTTTCTACCAACGCCGTGATCGCTCATCCGCTCGGCATCCTCGGCGGTGTCGACCACCAGTTCACCGGCAAGGTGGAGCGGGTGGATGTCGAATTCCTGCAGGCGCTGCTGGCCCAGGGTATTATTCCGATCGTGCCGCCGCTCGGGTTCGACGGCGATGGCAAGACCTACCGGGTGAATTCCGATTCCATCGCCGCATCCCTGGCCGACCAGTTGCGTGCCATGAAGCTTATTTATGTCACGGGTTCGGATGGCCTGTCGCGTTTGGGTAGTTTGCTGCGTCAGGTGCCCGTCGCGGAATTGAAGCAGATTATCGCGCAAAGTCCTGCCGACCTGCCGCCCGAAGTGATGTCAAAGGCACGGTTCGCGGTGGCTGCCTGCGAGGCCGGGGTGCCGCGGGTGCATGTCATCAATGGCCGCGTGGACGAGGGACTCCTCGCCGAGATCTTCTCCAACGAAGGGGTCGGCACGATGGTGTACGCGAATGAATACCAGCAGATCCGTCGCGCCATGAAGAAGGACATCCGCAGCCTTCTCCAGTTGACCAAGAATTCCGTCGCCAGCGCCGAGTTGGTCAAGCGGACCCGTGCGGCGATCGAGAAGCATATCGGCGACTACTACTTGTTCGAAATCGACAAGAACCCGGTCGCCTGCGTCGCGCTCCATCTCTATCCGGAGCAGCACAAGGGCGAGCTCGCGTTCCTGTTTGTAAACCCGTCCCACGAGAACCAGGGAATTGGCAGCAAGCTGGTGCAGTTCGTGGAAACCAAGGCGCGCGAACTCGGCGTCGTCGAGTTGCTCACGCTGTCCACGCAGGCCTTCACCTGGTTTCAGGGCAAGGCGGGATTCAGCGAGGGCTCTCCCGAGGACCTGCCGCCCATGCGCCGCGAACGCTACGATGCAAGCGGTCGGCACTCCAAGGTGCTGGTGAAGAAACTGCGCTAACCATACAGGGCAGCTCTAGGACCCGCGCCCCGACATCTATCACCGAATGGTTGGAGCGGAACGTCGTTGCCCCCTTGTCTCGCAGTGTGCGCGACTCTCGCGTTGTTTCAGATCAGAGGTTTGGCATCCTTCAGGGCACTCGGGCGATTGTGCCCTATCGACCCCATTAATCGGAGGAGATCTCCGTATACGGTTTAGTCCTAACGAATTGTACCCCTCTCCGTGAAGACCGAAGCCAGGAGCCGGGTCCGCCACGACCTTGACCATGAGAACCCAATGCGACTGAACCGAGAGCAGCGAGTCGCCCAGCAGGCCATGCGGGACCTGCTGACCGATGAAGTCGAGGCAGACCGCCTCTACGATGCGCTGCCGGAGTCCCACGGTGGCCGGATCGTCAGCACCGATCTCGCAAGATATCTGGACGTCCGCTACCGCGATGTTCCCGCCGGCGAGCCGCGGGATGTAATTCCGGGCTGGGATCTAGCTTGGCGCTATGCCCAGGGCCGGTTCGAGCGGGAGCTGCGCCAGGAGGGCCGAAAGCGGATCGTTCGCTTCATGGCTGGCGGCTGGGGTTCCGGAAAGACGCACGCCCTCGAACGTATTCCCCTGGGGGACTTGGCGTGGGACGGCACCTTGAAGGACACGGCGTGGGCAAGATCGATGATGGACCTTGCGCTGGAGTATGGCTGGCAGGTGCTGCTGGCCTACGTGTTCAGGGACATTGAGGTGGCGCTCTACGGTGCGGTGGAACGGGCGATGACCGAAGGACGGAGCGTCCCGCTTACGGATCTGCCTGAGAACCACCGATTGGTGCAGGCTTCTATCTTGAAGCTCCTGAAGAATTACCGACATTCCGAAAGCGTCTCGTTCGTGCTTCTGCACAACACGGGTTGGAAGGATGTCAAGGGAGAGTCGCTGGTCATCGCAGAGGAGGAGCTTGCCCCGAAAGGAGCCCTTCACTATTCTCAACGATATGCCGACTACTACGCCGAAGTCGCCCGCAGAGTCGAAGCGGGTAATCCGCGCAAAGGCTAAGCCGGCTTCCGCGTCGTCGTCCCTGATACGTCCCTGGGCACGCAAGAGCGCTCTCTCCCTCATCAGCGCGTTGTCTTCGCAGCCGGTGCTCCGCCTTTCGGCAGCGGTGGGTGGCAAGCGTGGGGCCAA
>JANXMD010000688.1 GCA_025354845.1 Verrucomicrobiota bacterium
GGTCGAGGGTTTGAAGGCGCCTCCTGAGTAGTCCCAACGCAACACCGACGGTTGGTTCGTGTCGCCACTCTCGCCGTTGGCCAGCGTGGCGAGGAGGGAGACGGGGTGACCCGGTTGGGCCACCACCAACAGGTCCACGACATCGTCCGGCAGCGGCCCTCCCGGGAGCTCCACGTGTTGGAATCCACCATGACCATCACCGATCATCACCGACACCTGCCCTCCCCGCCCGGAGCCGACCACCACGTCCGGATGCCCGTCGCCGTTCACATCGGCGATGCGGGTTGCCGGCCCGAGCTGGCTCATGCGGCGCGGTAACAGCGGTTGCTGGGCGAAGTCGGCAAAAAGAGTTTCCGTATGCGTGTGGTCCAGTGAGGCCGTGGCATCCTTGAACCAGAGCGCTTCCGTGGCTTCCTTGGTCGGCTCCGAAGTCGAAACCGGAGTGGTTTCCGGCTCGTCGATCTCATAGATCCGATTGGCCTCCACCGCGGAAATCAGGCTCCGCCGTCCCGATCGCCAGCGCACCTCCAATTGCATCGGCCCCGACCCCGCGGCGAAGACCCGCAACGGCTCGCTGCTGGAAAGATACTGACCACCGGCCACGATCTCCTGCGATTGCGTCACCGGCCCGCCGGTCAGCGTGATCTTGGATCCCACGCCGCCGGTATTGGGCGCCCTGCCCTTCAATCGCACTGCCACCCGCGGGGCGATCGTGTCGTTGCGGTAGATCAGCGGCGCACCCCGGCTGCAATTCATCACTACATCGAGATCCCCGTCGCCATCCAGATCCACCACCACCATCCCGTTCGCCACTCGCGTGGAATCGATCCCCCAGGCTTGGCTCACGTCCTCAAACGTCAGGTTTCCACGATTTCGGAAGGCGAACTTGGGCTGCTCCAGTGGCGGAAACCTCTTCAGCATGCCCTGTCGGTTTGAGGGCATGGCGTTGGGACCGGTTTTGGGCTTGAGGGCGAGATCGCGGTTGTCCACGTCGTAAGGAAATCCGTTAGAAATGAGCACGTCCTCATACCCGTCGAGATCCACATCCAAGAACACCGGAGTCCAGGACCATCCGGTCGCCGCCACACCAGCAAAGCACGCAATCTCAGCGAAAGTTCCATCGGCACGCTGATGATACAGCGCATTGCGGTGAAAATCCTCGCGCGCTTCGAACTGTCCAGGGACCCGAACCGTCGGCGCAACCGGGCTGCGGTTCCGAGTCCCCGTCGGATTGAAGGGATCGAGCATCTCGACCGTGATGAAATCCATCCGTCCATCGCGGTCCAGGTCTGCAAAATCCACGCCCATCGAGGCGTAGCTCATGTTGCGCAGCATGAGGGAGGACGCCTCGCGGAAGTGGCCCCGGCCGTCTCCTAGCCAAAGGTGGTCGGGAGTCTGAAAATCGCTGCAGACGTAGATATCAGGGAATCCGTCCCCATTGACGTCGCGAATCTGAACGGCGAGTCCGAGATCCCGCGGCGGGGGCACCGGTTGTCCCGATTCATCGGTGAAGGCCTCCTCCCACGGGAGTTGCTTGAACCGACCCTGTCCGTCATTGAGGAAGACCACGTCGGGATCTCCCAGCTCCTCGATCCGCCCGTCCTGAATTCGAACGCGCTTCGAATAGCGTCCGGTGACCACTGGGTTCCCGTTGATCATGCGGGTGGAAATGGTGCCGCCATCCCGAAGAATCGCCTCGACCGCAAAATTGCAGAAATACAGGTCCAGCGTGCCGTTGCCATCGAGATCCGCCAACGCCATCGACGTGCCGCCCGAATTGCCGGTGATTCCGGCCCTCTCGATCACGTTGGTGAAGCGACCCTTTCCGTCGTTGAGCAGGCAGGCATGCGGCCCCCCAAAACTGGAGAGAACCAAGTCCGGAGACCCATCGCCATTGAGATCCCCAACCACCACCCCCACGGACTGTTGATTCGTGCACGCCACCCCCGCGGATTCCGTCGCGTTGCGGAACTGCCAGCCACCCTGGTTCAAAAAGAGCTGGTTGCCGTCCTGCCTGCGGAGAAACAACAGATCCACCAAACCGTCCCCATTGAAATCCGCCGCGGCCACCCCTTCCCCGTTCATGCGATTTTGGTGCTGCTCCGCCCCGGCCTCCAAAACCCGGTTGGTAAAGTCGATCCCGAGGCTGGCTGGATCCATCAGGGTGAACCCGGTCTTGCCCGTGGTCGGAACCGGGAGTTTTGCCCAACGATGCCCCGGCCCCGCCTGCCAATCGTACCCGGCCCCCCTCACCGAACTCGCGC
>JANXMD010000691.1 GCA_025354845.1 Verrucomicrobiota bacterium
CAAGCCGCCGCACGGGTGATGCTCGACGATGAAAAGGGTTCCCTCGTCGAACAGTTGGAGCAGCGCAGTGTCCTCGAACCAGTCGTTCCCACTCTGCGGCTCACGCGGTTCCAGACTCGCGAAACGACGGCGCCTCCGACACCTCGAAATCTGACCTGCTTCAACGGTCTCGGCGGATTCTCTGATGCCGGAGACGAATACGTGATCGTCCTCGAAGCGGGACGGACGACGCCCGCGCCGTGGATCAACGTGCTGGCCAATCCAGACTTCGGAACGGTGACCTCGGAAAGCGGTTCCAGCTATACGTGGTCGGAGAATCCTCATGAATTCCGACTGACGCCATGGAACAACGATCCCGTTCAGGACACCCTAGGCGAGGCCTTCTATATTCGCGACGACCAGGCCGGCCAGTTCTGGTCCCCCCCACCGTCCCCGGCCCGCGGCTCCACGCCCTACGTCATCCGGCACGGCTTCGGCTACACGGTGTACGAACATACCGAGCACGGCATCACCTCCGAGCTGTGGATCTATGTGGCCTTGGATGCTCCGGTGAAGTTTGCGATTCTGAAGCTTCGCAACGTGTCGCACCGGTCGCGACGCATCTCGGTCACCGGATACTGGGAGTGGGTGCTCGGGGAGTTGCGCCACAAGGGCCTCCTGCATGTGCAGACCGAGGTGGATGTGAAGTCCGGAGCCCTGCTGGCGCGGAACGACTACAATACAGACTTCCCCGAGCGGATCGCCTTCCTCGACGTCAATGACGCCAATCGCACGCTCACCGGCGATCGGAAGGAGTTCCTTGGCCGCAATGGCACCCTTGCCACACCGGCCGCAATGAAGCGTGCCCGTCTCTCGGGAAAAGTGGGGGCGGGACTGGATCCCTGCGGCGCTATCCAAGTGAGCTTCACTCTTTCCGCCGGGCAGGAGCGTGAAACGAACTTCCGTCTGGGCGTGGGACGCAATCCGCTCGAGGTCCAGCATCTGATCCGGCGTTTTCGCCGCGCCGACGCCGCGGGACAGGCCCTCGAGGGCGTCCGCGCCGATTGGAGGCAGACGTTGAGCTTCGTCACGCTCGAGACCCCGGATCCAACCGTAAATCTCATGGCCAACGGGTGGCTGCTGTATCAAACACTTAGCGCCCGGATCTGGGGTCGGACGGGGTTCTTCCAATCGGGCGGAGCCTTCGGGTTTCGTGATCAACTCCAGGACGTCCTCGCCCTGGTCCACGCCGAACCCACGCTAACCCGGGAACACCTCCTTCGCGTCGCCTCGCATCAGTTCCTCGAGGGTGATGTCCAGCATTGGTGGCATCCGCCATCAGGTCGCGGTGTCCGGACCCATTTCTCCGACGATTTTCTCTGGCTGCCGTACGTGACCTGCCACTACGTCACGCGACTGGCCGACACCGGCGTGCTCGACGAGCGGGTCCCGTTTCTGGAAGGCAGATCGGTCAGTCCAGAGGAGGAGGCCTACTACGATCTCCCGACCCGATCGGGGCAGTCGGCCACGCTTTACGACCATTGCGTGCGCGCCATCGAGCACGGACTCCGTTTTGGGGAACACGGCCTTCCCTTGATCGGATGCGGGGACTGGAACGACGGCATGAACAAAGTCGGCAATCTGGGACGTGGTGAAAGCGTCTGGCTGGGATTCTTCCTCTTCGATGTGTTGACGCGCTTCGCTACCGTCGCGCGAGATCGCCACGACGACGCCTTCGCCGATCGGTGTCTGACCGCAGCCTCCGAGCTGCAGGCCAATCTGGAAAAGCACGCCTGGGACGGGGATTGGTACCGTCGCGCCTATTTCGACAATGGCGACCCGCTTGGATCGCATTTGAATCCCGAATGTCAGATCGATTCCATTCCCCAGAGCTGGTCGGTGATCAGCGGGGCTGCCAATCCTGCACGG
>JANXMD010000479.1 GCA_025354845.1 Verrucomicrobiota bacterium
TTGACGAACCCAAGGCCGCACCGGAGGACGTCGCCCTTCCCGAAGTCAGCGGAAGCTACCTGTTCAAGACCGATCGTCTGGATCCCGGTGACGCCGGTTTCAGCGCCGGAGGAACGCAAAACGCCTTCGTCGAACCCAAGGAGCGAGAGATGAGGTCCCCTCAACGCGCGCCGCAGATTTCCTACCTGAACCAGTTCTTTCGCAACCTCGACAATTCCCTGCGCGCCGGAAACCCGAACCTGCACGACCCGGTGCTTGGATACCGCGGTTACCTCGATCTCACCAACTGGATCGACTACCACATTCTTGAACTGCTCAGCGGGCAGGTGGATGCGATCCGTCTGAGCTCGTTCTTCTACAAACCGCGCAATGGCCCGCTGAAGTACGGACCGCGCTGGGACTACGACCGCGCCTGGGAGAGCAAGGCCGATGATCGTGACAACAACCCCCGCGTCTGGGATACCGGCGGCGGCCTGTTTGGGCCACCGTGGTGGAATCGAGTGCTGGCCGATCGGGACGCCTGGCAGACTTGGATCGATCGTTGGACGATGCACCGCCAGAGCACGCTCTCGCAGTCGAACATGTTCGCCTTCATCGACTCGCTCACCAATCAGATCCGCTACACCCAACCCCGAGAGGTTCAGAAGTGGCCGATCACCGCGCCACGCCTCAACTACAAGAACGAGATCGGGATCATGAAGTCGTGGATCTCGAATCGATTGGTCTGGATTGATGCCCAGTTCGCATCACCGCCGGTCCTTCCCCTGCCCGGAGGAAAGATCGCACCAGGAACCTTTGTCACTCTTCTGCGTCCCTCGGGCCTGTCCGCCACCACCAACGTCACCCTCTACTACACACTCGACGGCACGGATCCGCGTCCGCCGGACGGCATCGCGACGCCCACCGCATCGATCTATACCGATCCCATTTCCATCACCACCAATACACGGGTCACCGCGCGTCTTCTGGACAAGGGACGCGTCCAACGCGGCACGCTGACCACCTCGCCCTGGTCGGCTCCGGTATCGGCTCTCTACGTGGTCACGCCGCCCGCGCTGATGCTGACCGAATTGATGTATCACCCCGCCCCACCCGCGTCGGCCTCGACCAACCACTCGGGAGATTTTGAGTTCGTTGAAGTCAAAAACATCACGTCGACGGTGGTCGATCTGACCGGGTACCGCTTCACCTCCGGCATCACCTTCGCCTTCGCGGGAACCAACACGCTCACACGTCTTGATCCCGGACAACGCGCCGTCGTGGTGCGCAATCGCGAGGCGTTTCTCACCCGGTATCCCGGGCTCGAGGCGCTCATCGCCGGGGAGTATGTCGGGCAATTGTCCGGCGCCGGCGAGCGCATTACTCTCAACGGTCCCGCTGGGGAAACGCTCGTCGACTTCACCTATTCCAATACCTGGCAGCCGCTCACCGACGGATTGGGATTCTCCTTGGTTCTGAAGGACGAAACCACCGACCCAACCACACTCGGAGACCCCGCTCGCTGGCGTCACAGCGCGCAACCCCAGGGCTCCCCGGGCGCACTGGATCCCGCACCTGGACCCGAGCCCGCTCACGTGGTCATCAACGAGGTGCTCGCCGCCCCGACCACGGTCGACGGCGATTGGATCGAACTTTACAACCCCGAGAATCACGACGCCGACGTGAGCGGCTGGTACCTCACCGACACACTCTCCGCGCCCCGGCTGGTTCGCCTGCCAGCGTCGTCCCACATCCCGTCCCACGGCTATCTGGTGATTCCGCGCAAGACCTTCAATCCCGCGCCCGGAATTGGCTTTGGCCTTTCGGCCGGTGGTGACGCGGTCTGGCTCCTTTCCGCCGATCCCTCGGGCGAGCTGACGGGTTGGATCCACGGCACCCAGTTCGGCGCCTCGCTTCCCGGCGTCAGCTTTGGCCGCGATGTGTCCTCCGACGGCATCGACTTCTGGTCCCTGCAATCCCAGACCACCCCCGGGGCCGCGAACGCGGGACCGTTGGTGGGTCCTGTAATCCTCTCGGAGATCGCACCCTGCCGCTCCCTTGCGGCCGGGGCCATCGGACTTCGCGACGCCTTTATCGAGCTCGCCAATGTTTCAACCTCGGCCGTTCCGCTGTTTGATCCGGTCGCCACGCAGCGCACCTGGCACCTGCGCGGAGATGTGGACTTTGAGTTCCCGACAGACATCACCCTTGCCCCGGAGGAACGGATTCTGGTGGTGGAATTCGATCCGGCGCTCGACCCCTTCGAACTCGCCGGGTTCCGCGTCCGTCATCGCGTGCCCGAATCCGTTCGCATCTTCGGTCCCTGGCGCGGCGGAGCCACTCCGGACGGCTTTCAGATCCGTCTGCTCCATCCAGCTCCATCCGCCGACGGCTCTGCATCCGAGGTGACGGTCGAAGAAACTACCTTTAACTCCACGGGCCCCGCCGCACTGGGCTTCCGTAGAGGCTGGAGTCTGGCGCGGCGCAGCCCGTGGGCCACCGCAGTGGATCCGAATCAATGGGCCGCCACGCCGAGCACGCCCGGCGAGATCGACGACACGCTCGACGGGATTCCCGACACCTGGTCCCAATCGCACGGACTCCCGCTACCCGCTGGACCGTCGAACACGGAGGTCGACACGGATGGAGATGGCTTCAGCGATCGCGCGGAACAACGCAACGGAACCGATCCGCGGGACCCCACCAGCGCCGCGAGTGTGCGGGTGTACGTTTCCCGCCGCGGGGTGGTGACCGGCTTCCTCGACGCGACGCCGGGTCGTGTCTTCGTGCTCGAATCGAACGGGGGATTAAACGACCCGTTCTGGACTGCGGATCAGACGCTGACTGTCCCCGACGACGGCACGCTCGCCGTCTCCCTCGAAACCCGCCTTCGCGAAAACCGCCTCTTCCGCCTCCGCAGCCAGGATTGAACTGCTTCGGCCCGCCCCGCGGAGAGGCACCTTCGTCGACAAAACAAGGTGGAACGGTGCCCGGTGCCGCGCCGCCGCAACCGTCCCTGCCATGAACGCGGAGCGACTCCGAATGGCTCACGCTTCAATCCGGTTCCGGAGTTGGAGGAAGGGGCGCTTCACAGCGAAGTACAACGCCGATCCAACCGCAACAATCGCGACATCGACCGCCAAAACGGCTCCGATCGAAGCCGGTGCGATCGCGTAGCGAGAACAAAGGCCCGCCACAAAATGCACCACAAGTTTGTGGCTCAGATAGACACTGTACGCGATCCGCGCGAAAAACGCGGCACCGGGAACGTGAAGGCGGTGAAACGGAAGGCGGGGACTGACGCTGCACACCAAGAACAGCGCCATTCCCACCGCGATGAGCGGGAATTTCCACACGCAGGACGCCACCGTCAGATCCCCCTCGTCCAAAGCCAACCCGCCCACCACGGCACCCAGCGCCGGGATCCACAACCAAGTGGCCCAGCCGGTCAGGACACGCCACCACGAGACGCGGTGTTTCTCGACCGCAGAGA
>JANXMD010000490.1 GCA_025354845.1 Verrucomicrobiota bacterium
CGCAGCGCGCCCGCGACCGCGCCCAACGCGGCGGGCGGGGCGGCCCTGGTGGCCCCGGTCGATGACACGCACCTCCACTCTTTCCAACGATTTGCAGCCATGATTCCCCACTCGTCCACCTTCTCCCGCCGCGCCAGATCATCGGCAGCCTTCACCCTCATCGAACTGCTGGTGGTGATCGCCATCATCGCGATCCTCGCCGGAATGCTTTTGCCCGCATTGGGAAAGGCGAAGCGAAAGGCCAATGACATTCTTTGCATTGGCAATCTGCGGCAGATCGGGATCGCTCTCACGACCTACGCTGGCGAAAATCAGGATGTGCTGCCCCTGGCGGAACCGTTGCCCTCGTTTCCGACCAATCCCACCAACCTTCTTCCCGGCATCGCGGTGGTTCTTGGACCTTCGCTGGGCTATCCGGCCGGCGTGACGAACCAGCCGTTCAACAGCGTGCTCAAGTGCCCGCTGGACACCCGCTACGATGACAATGGGAATCCGAAGCGGTTCGGCTACTTCTTA
Organism: Verrucomicrobiota bacterium; assembly: GCA_025354845.1. Taxonomy (GTDB): domain Bacteria; phylum Verrucomicrobiota; class Verrucomicrobiia; order Limisphaerales; family UBA9464; genus CAIVQB01. The sequence continues at coordinate 517 of JANXMD010000490.1, forward strand.
CGCGAGGGAACCAGCTACGAGTGGAATCCATTCTACAATGGGAAGAAGCTCGGCAAGACGTCGAGCCGCATGATCAATCTAGGCATTGTGCCGATGATGTACGACTTCGAGAGCTGGCATAACAATGGTCGTGGCAACACCAACGATGCTGTGACCACCGGAGTGGCCGTGGCCGGTGTTAAGAATGCGGTCTACACGGACGGTCACGCCGCGCCGCTGCGCTAGGCCACACCGTTGATCCGATCAGCGCACAATCCGGAGTGCGAGAATTCGCCGCGCCGCAGTCCCGGGACCGGATTTCGTGGGAACCTTGAACCGCTCGCCGGGCGGAAACCCCTCCACCCACACGATCGCCGGCGGGCCCGTCAGCGCTTCCATCACCCACAACTGGCGCCGCTGGTCCGCCGGGACCTTTCGGTTTACGAACAGGTTTTGAAGCCGGGCGGCCTGGCTCATACCCAGCGGTTGAAAACGGTCACCCGAGCGCCAGTGCCGGACCCGAAGCTCGGTTCCGATCGAGGCAAAGTTTAACCACTCTTCACCGTTCCGTCGTCGTGCCCGACGTTTCTGAGGGCCGAGACGTCGCCATTCCAGCACCGAGTCGACCAGGACGATCCGGCCGCCCTTGCCACGGAAATGCACGGGAAGGGACGAGTCTGCCGCTCGGTTTGGCGAAGGCGGAGGCGGAGGCGTCGCCTTGGCTCGAACCACGCCGTTGAGCTCGCGGGCAACGGTTCGATCTGGCGCGACGGTGACGGGTGCCGTCTGCGTGCGCAGCTTCTCAACGAGATCGAACCCGGCCTCCTGGCCGAGCTTCCAGAGTTCGATTCGGATCACGGCGCGCTGCACGGCCGGGTGCAATCGATCGAACCGGGTCCGGCGCACCGCCGAGATCCAGCTCCGCGCACGGTCCTCAACGAAGTCCGCCTCATCCGAAAGCAATTCGCCCGTGCGGAGCAAAATCTCTCGGATGCCCGGTTGGTAGTCCGACTCCAGGAGGGGAAGAAGTTCGCGGCGAATCCGGTTGCGAAGGATGGATGGATCCTGATTCGACGCATCCTCGCGAAACTCCCAGCCGCGCGCCCGAGCCTCCTCCAGCAGGGAATCTTTGGACTCGCCCAGCAGCGGGCGGAGCAGGGGAATCCGCCGATCGGCCGGGGACGGAGCCTGCCAGCGCATGCCACCCAATCCGGCGCCGCCGGCACCGCGCAGCAGTCGGATGAGGAATCCCTCGGCTTGGTCATCGGCATGATGCGCCAACGCGATCGCCTCAGCCCGCCACTCCAATGCCGACTGGGCGAGAAACCCATGACGGAGCCGCCGAGCCTTCATCTCCAGTGATTCGCGCGTTGCCGAGTCCTTGGTCTCCAGGTTCGCCGCACCCTCGATGAGCGGAAGATTCAGGGTGTCGGCGAGGCGGCTGACCCAGGCCTGGTCGTCATTCGAAGCCTTACCGCGGAGGCAGTGATTGAAATGGGCGACGGCCAGTTCAAGGCCAACTTCGGAGGCAATCGACGCCAGGACTCGAAGCAAAACCACCGAATCAGCGCCGCCCGAAACCGCCACCAGGACACGACGGATCCCCGCCTTACCCCAGTGGTGTTGCCAGGTGCTTAGGAATCGGCGCTGAAATGGATCCACGTTGGACGGCAGCCTAGCGGAGCGTCAGCGAATGCTCCATTCCCGAACTTGGGCTTGGCCGAGGCGGGGCGGCTTCGCTAGCGTCCGGGCGCCCGATGAAGTTCACCCCCCTTGGCCTATCCATCCTGGCCGCCGCCTCCGTGCTGGCCCGGGAAACACCCGTTCCGCCCGCCGCGGACCTCGTGGTGCGGAGTTCCGAGAAGGACGGCTTTGTTGAAATTGAAGGCAATCACTACACCGCCAAGAATGGCGTGGTGGTCCAGTATGGCGACAGCACGCTGACCGGCCAAACGGTCACCCTCGACCAGTCGCAAAAGGTCGTGCAAGCCGACGGGGACGTCACCATTCAATTCCTCGACAAGCAGGGCCGGGCCCAGTTGTGGCGTGGCGAGTCGGTCCGGTTCAACTACGTCACCAAGTCCATCGAAGCCGCCGATTTCCGAGTTGGCCAGCCTCCGTTCTTTGCGAAGGGGCATCAATTGAAGGCTGGCAAAAACCGCGCCCAGCAGGTGGCGGAAGATGCGGTGATTACCACCGACGATCTCGCCGAGCCCGGCTACCACATTCGCGCCAAGCGACTGATCCTCATCCCGGGGCGCGTCATGACCGCCGAGCAGGCGACGCTCTACGTCGGCAACACGCCGGTGATGTACTTTCCGACCTACTCCCGCAGCCTGGAGCGGCATCCCAACTTCTGGACCCTTACGCCTGGGTATCGAAGCCTTTACGGTCCGTTCGCTCTCACCGGGTATCACTACTTCTGGAGCACCAATGTCGAAACGGTGCTGAACCTTGATTGGCGCCAGAAGCGCGGCATCGGCGTCGGCCCAGAACTCAACGACGACCTCGGCACGGCCGGGAAGGGGACCGCTGAATTCTATTACACCCGCGATGATGCGTCGGGAGT
>JANXMD010000526.1 GCA_025354845.1 Verrucomicrobiota bacterium
GTCAACCGGCGTGCCACCTGCCCCTCGCGGAACAGACGGTGGCCCAGCAGCACGCTCAACAGCGCGGAGGTCTGGAATAGCGCCAACGAGTAGCCGACCGGAAGGCGTTCGAAGGTGAACAGCGTGGCGCCCTGCATCAGACCGGTAGTGGCCGCGAGGGCCAGGCACGTGGGAAGACTGGAGCGCAACGCGGCGATCTGGGTGGGAATCCCGGTCCGCATCCACATCACTCCGGCGAGGGCGACGAAGGGCAGTCCGGCGACCGCCCAGGCCGCGAGCGTGAACGACGGAGACGCCGCATGGAGGGCTCGCTTCAGGAACACCGCCTCGGTGGCCGACAAGACCAGTGCCGCCACCCGCAGTTGCACCCCGCGGTTTCCCCAAAGGCCGTGAAGGCGGTTTCCACCACCGGCGGTCGGCGCCGGATCGGAGAGACGATAGCTGCCGACGAGAATCAACCCCACTCCCGCCAGGCCCCAGGCAGTGGGGATTTCGCCGAGCACCACGGCCCCGAGCCCAAGGCTGAGGACGGCCTTGTAGGCATTGATCGGACCGAGCAGCGACAGATCCGCGGCTCGCAGGGCATAGACTAGGAGGACATTGCTCGCGACGGCGAGCGCGGCACAGAGAAGCAGATCGCCCCAAAAGGTGGCCGAGGTCGGGCGCTCCTCCGTCGCCAGCAGCCAGGGGACCGCCAGCAGGCTCAACAAGAGATGCGCACTCGCGATGACCGCAACCGGGTGCACCCCGCGCTGGGCGAGCTGCTTTTGGAAAACATTCGATACCGGATTCGAAACGATGCGCGCCGCAACGAGGAGGGAGGTGAGCATGGTTTCACCGCGTGCGAGACGACGCGGGCGGCAGTCCTGTTACCGGGATTCGGTGCGCCGGTCGCCCGAATTCTTGGACAAATGGTCAGGAAGCTTCTCAATCCTTTTCGGCAGCGCCGTCGGCGCGGTATCGTTGTAGAACAATTAGCACTAGGAAATCGTGAGCTCCGTCGGAGCGGCATCGGTCTGACAACGAAACCCACCAGGGCTGGTGCAGACAGTTGACCTTGATGCTACAAGGATGCCGCCCCTGACGGGGATCCAATCCCGATTCTCCCACATGAACTTCCACCCCGATTTTGTCCAGCTTCCTCCCGCCCTGTTCGGCGGGCTCGAGACTCGTTTCGTCACGGTGATGTCGAATGAGACCAACAACCTCGAGGTGATTCCGGCGTTGTGGCAGCGGTTCATTTCGAGACTTGGGGAACTAACTCCTGTGGAACCTGGAATTTCCTATGGACTCTGCGAGGTATCCGAGTCGCAAAAAGTCCCGGCATTGCGACCGAACGAGGCGCTGTACCTGGCGGGAATCAAGATCCAGTCCGATCAAACGCTGCCCCCAGATATGGCGTCATGGCGAACGCCCGGCGGCCTGCACGCAAAGTTTCTCCACCTCGGTCCAATTGCGAACCTCGGTCAAACCATCGGGAAGATCTATTCCCAGTGGCTCCCGGCGAGCGGTTTTTCCCGAGGTGTCGGCCCCGATGTGGAACGCTACGACTCGCGGTTCCATCCCACCCGCAACGACAGCGTGGTCGAGATCTCCATCCCGGTTCGACGCATTACCGACGTGGCACCTTTCGGCAGCCCGCAAACCTAGAGCACGTCAAGAACCGAGGAATTTTCCCGGATTGAGAATCCCATGCGGATCCAGCGCGGTCTTGATCCTTTGATGCAGATCCCGCACCGGCTCTGAAGCCGCCAGCGGCCACCAGGGACCCTTGGCAATGCCGATGCCGTGCTCGCCAGTGATCGTGCCTCCGAGGGCGATCACGCCCTGGAACAATTCATCAAGGGCCCGTTCGCTTGCGGCCTTCTGGGTGGTGCTCGACTCGTCCACCATGAGGTTCACGTGGATGTTGCCGTCGCCGGCGTGGCCAAAGCACGCGACCTGGATGCCGTGTTTCCTCTGCAACCCGGCGGCGAGGCGGAAGAGCTCCTGCAGCCGGCCGCGTGGCACCACGATATCCTCGTTGAGCTTGGTGAGGCCGGTGTCGCGCAGCGCGTAGCTGAACTGCCGGCGCAACTGCCACAGGCTTTCGCATCCTTCCGGTCCAAAACCTCGGTCAATGAACAACGGCTTCAACGGCGACACCGCACGCACCAGGTCGTGGATCTCGGCGCGGACGCTGCGCTCCTGCCCGTCGAGCTCGACGATCATATGGGCGGCGCAGCCGGCCAGGCGCTTCGATCCCGTGCGACGCTGCGCTGCCCTGAGCGTGAACTCGTCGGCGAGCTCCAGGGCGCTCGGCAGAAAACCGGCGGCAAAAATCGCCCGCAAGGCTCGAATCGCCGCGGGCATACTGGAGAACCCAACACCGAGGCAGGCGCGGAATGGCGGCAGAGGGATGAGCTTCAGGGTGGCCTCGGTGACCACACCCAACATCCCTTCGCTGCCCACGAACAAGCGGTGCAGATCGAATCCGGTCTTGTTCTTGTGCGTGCGGGAGCCCAGCCGCGACACCGTACCGTCGGCAAGGACCACCTCCAACCCAAGGACGTAGTCTCGCGTCACGCCGTATTTCAGGCAGCGGGGTCCGCCAGCGTTGGTGGCGATGTTGCCTCCGATCGAGCACTCGGCGCGACTGGCGGGATCGGGCGGGTAGTACAATCCCTTCCGCTCCACCGCATCCTGCAGCTTCGCGGTGATGACGGCGGGCTGGACCACCGCGACGAAATCATCGCGGTTGATTTCCAAAACCCGATCGAGATTCCGCATCGACAAGGCAATGCCCCCCTTTAACGGAACGCAGCCACCCACATACCCGTGCCCGGCTCCGCGCGGTGTGACCGGGATGCGGTGCTTCGAGGCGTGGGCCAGAATCTTCGAAACGGATTCCGTTGATTTCGGAAACGCCACCGCCTCGGGAAGATGACTCGCGAACCACTTGTCCCCTGAATGGGCCTGCAGCGCGGCGTCGGAAAAATCAAATTCCCCAGGTTCCAACTGCTCAGCCAGCGCCCTCAACGCGGCGTGGCGCTTCGCCTGGGGACGAACGGAGCGCGGAGTTCCTGACGCGGACCGGAGTTCCCAGAAGTTCGACGGAGCTGACTTGGCGGACGCTGAGGCCATGGGAAAACGCTCGCCCCCGACCGGGGAGGGAGCAACCAAATTGCATCCGTGCCCCTGGAGGTCGGTTGCCAATTTCGGGACGCGACTTGCCAGCGTGACCCTCCGCGGCTACATCGCCACCTTGATGCGACGATTCCTGAATTCTGAATCCGCCGTCCGCGCCGCGATGCTGGTGCTGGTGTGCGTCCTCGTCTGGTCTGCATGGCCCGGCGCCGCCTCGGCCGCTGATGCCACCAACGCGCCCGCCGCCAAGCCGCTTGCCGAACATGCCGATCGGCTGGGTGAAATCGCCAACCAGCATACGGACATCTTGTCCTTTGGATTGAGCCAGATCCCCGCCCTCCAGGTGGAATTCCTCGGCCGCCCGCGATGGCAGTACCTGGCGATGTTCGTTTATCTGGTGCTGGCTTCGACCGTGTCCAAGGGCGTGGACTGGCTGATTCAAAACCGTCTGAAAAGCTGGGCCGCGCGCACCGACACTCCGTGGGATGATCTGGTGGTCAAACTCCTAGACGGACCGGTCAAGGTGGTGCTGTTCGTCATCCTGCTCCACATCGGTCTCGCATTGTTCAAATGGCCCGACGAACTGCAGATCTGGGTGTCCAAAGTGACCATCCTGATTGTCGGGTTTGCCGTGCTGGTCGTCCTACTCCGGGCGGTGGACGCCATGGTCGACATCTGGAAACGGCGCCACTCGGGCACTGACAACGAGAAGGCCTTCAACGACCAGTTCCTCATCCTCATCGGCAAGCTCATCAAGGGCGGCGTGATCGTGCTGTCGGTCCTCACCACGCTCGACAACCTCCACTTCGACATCAAGGCCGCGCTGGCCTCGGTGTCGGTGGTCGGGCTGGCCCTGGGCCTGGCGGCGCAGGACACGGTCGCAAACCTGTTCGGCGCCGTGTCGGTGTTCGTGGACAAGCCGTTTCAGATCGGCGACCGCATCCGCGTCGGCGATGTCGACGGTACCGTTGAGGAAATGGGCCTCCGCTCCACGCAGGTCCGCTCACTCGACGGATTCGTGATCACGGTCCCCAACAAGACCATCGGCAACACCACGGTCACCAACATCACGCGCCGTCCGACCATCAAGACCGAGCTGAATTTTGGGGTCACCTACGACACCTCCGCCGACCGGCTCGAGCGGGCCGTCCGCCTGCTGGAGGAGATTTTTGGCAAGCATCCCCGCACCAAAGACGTGGTGGTCACCTTCAACAAATTCCTCGATTCCGCCCTGAACATCCAGGTGGTGCACTTTTGGAACGGCACCGACGCCAAGGCGCAGCTGGCGGATTTGCAAACCCTAAACATCGAGGTGAAACGCCGGTTTGACGCCGAACATATCGAGTTCGCCTTCCCCACCCAGACCGTGTATCATCGTCCCGAACCCGACTGGGCAGCCTCCAAGCGTCCCGCGTAAGCTAGGGGGAGACCGTAACAACCCGTTGACAAGGCCGGCTTGCCCGATACCGTCGCGGCTCATTTTAAGTCCGCTTTATGCCGAATACGAAGTCCGCCGCCAAGCGCGCCCGCAGCAATGCGACCAAGGCCGCCCGCAACAAGTCCATCAAGTCCCGCGTCAAGACGCTGGAGAAGAAGTATCTCACGCTGGTCACCGCCGGTAAGGTCGACGACGCCCGCAAGGCTTTCGCCGATGTGGCCTCTGCCTATGACAAGGCGGCCAAGGGCGGCGTGATCAAGAAGGAGAACGCCAGCCGCAAGCGCAGCCGGCTCCAGCTCCGCTTAAACGCGACTGCGAAGGCCGCAGCGGCCAAGAAGTAATCGGACCCGCCGCCTTCCCACCACCGGGCACTCCCCGCGGGGTCTGAAGGAAGGAAGTCCGATCCCCATTTCCTGCGCGGCGCCCTGCCATCGGTGGGGCGCCGTTTTGTCGTGCCCGGATGCCTTTCGGCGTGAACCGGGACCGCACGCCGGCCCCGGTCGGTCCTGATTACTCCACCGACCGCACGGTGTAGCCACCGGATTTCTCATCCGGCTGAACCCGGAGCAGCCCACGCTTCTGGGCCTCCAGGAGCAGATCGTTGAAGGACCGAAACCCATTGGCGCGTTCCGAGAAGCCCGGGTGCCGGCGCTTGATCGCCTGCTTGATCATCGAAGCCCACACGGGATCATCGTCTTCCCGCTCTTCCTCAATGGCTTCCAGAGTCTCAACCACGAGATCGAACGCCTTCTCCAGATCCACGCCCTCGCTCACCACCGGCGCGGGCCGGGAGGTGGATCCGTTGGACTTTCCT
>JANXMD010000542.1 GCA_025354845.1 Verrucomicrobiota bacterium
CCGCCGGTGACGACTGAGACTGGAGGCGCTTTGGACGCGGTCTTGGAGGTTGAAGACTTGGTGGCGGAGAACTTGCGTTTCGAGGAGGTAGGCATGGAAGGCGACGTATCGCGGCAACGGCTGAAAACAGAACAGAAGTGGCGCCAACCGCAACCCGACTTTCGACTTTCGACCTTCGACTTTGGACTTTGGACTTTGGACTTTGGACTTTGGACTTTGGACTTACTTCGCCCCCGCCCCCGCAAACACCGCGGGAACGGTCAGCACGAGGATCTTGAGATCGAGCCAAAGCGACCAGTTGTCGATGTATTCGAGATCGAGTCGCACCCACTCGCCGAAATCGCTCACGTTGTTGCGGCCGCTGATCTGCCACAAACAGGTGAGTCCGGGCTTCACGCTGAGCCGGCGGCGGTGGGCGGGATCGTCGAAGCGCTTCACTTCGTCCACCGGCAGTGGACGCGGCCCCACCAGGCTCATGTCGCCGTTGATGACGTTCCAGAGCTGCGGGAGCTCATCGATGGAGAATCGGCGCAGGTAGCGTCCGATGCGTGTGATGCGAGGGTCGTTGGTGACCTTGAACACCGGTCCGCTCATTTCGTTTAGCTGGGCTAGCTCCTGTTTGAGTTGCTCGGCGTTGGTCACCATCGTGCGAAACTTGAGCATGGTGAACGGCTGACCGTTGAGCCCAGCGCGCTGCTGGCGGAAGAGCACCGGTCCGGGCGAAGTGACCCGGACCAGCAGCGCCGCTGCGGCGAGGATGGGCGATGTGGCCACCAGCAGAAACACGGCCCCCACGAAGTCGATCGCCGTCTTGGCCAGCGCCTGCCAGGAGGCGTCGGGCCCGGTGCGGAAAACCAGCACTGGATTGCCGTTCAGATCATCGGCGGTGGTCTGCGAGAGACGGGTCTGGAAGAAATCGGCCAGCAGCCAGACCTCCACGCCCTCGAGCTCGCAGATTTGGATGGCCTGCTCGATTTCGCCGAACACCGCGTGGCGCGGAAAAATGATCACCGCGTTCGCCGAGGTTTCGTGGAGGAGGTTGGCGAGCGCGTTGGGGCTGGTGGTGTGGAGATCGGCATTGGCCACCACCTCGGCGTCGCCCAGGCCACCGTTTTTCAGGGTGGCTTCGAGCGGGTCGGGAGGGCTTCCCGGGCGACCGGATCGATTCTGGCTGCCGAGCACGATGACCCGTCGCCTCGCGGCGCGGCTACCGGACCTCGCCTGGTTCCACTGCCGCGCCAGTTCTTCCTTGGTGAAGACGAGTCCGGCGGCAAGGGGGATAAACAGGAAGGGCAGCCATCGGGCGCCTTCCTGCTTGTTGAAGAACATCATCGTGATGAACGCAAAGCTGATCCAGGTGGCTCCGTTCGCCAGCTGCCACAGGGTTTGCCGACGCAAGAACAGCAGCGGTCGGCGGTAAAAGCCCTGAAGTTCCAGAAAGGGCGGGGTCAGCGGGACGATCACTAGGAGGAGCCAGCGGTAGGTCGAAAAGTCGAGGATCGGGATCTCGAAGATCGGCTGGGAACGCAGCCAATGCGCCAGCCAGAACGCCACCCCGAAAAGGGCGGCATCCAGCAGCTTGTGCAGCTTGGTCTGAAGTTGCCGTTGCCGGCTAAGCATGGATTGGCGGGATGATTGTCACTCCGTGATCCGGTTGTTAAGCCGGAATCGTGCTGAGTTTTTGCCTACCGGTCCTGGAAACCCGCGATCTGAAACTCGGGAATCGTGCTGCGAATGAGGTCGCAGAGCTGTTCGTAGGTGGCGTCCTCGTTACCCGGAACGCACGGGGCGAAGTAGCTGACGTAGGCCCAGCGTTGCAGGACGTTCTCGGAAAGCAGGTCGCGCGTCATCCACCAGGTGCGGGTCCAGTGGCTGGCCGTCCACTGATGGTCGGCAACAAACCAGAACACGTAGACGCTTGCGGATTCGTGGTCGCGGCCATCGTCTCCGAGGTACTTGGTTCGCGAGTCGAAGCGGCGCACTTCGAGCCCGCCGCCGGCGAAACGATCGAAAGGAATCCGGCGGGTGGAGCGATTGAGGATCCGCCAACCGTTGCCAGTGAGGCAGAATTCGGGCTGATGGATGCTGGTGCGATCTGCATCCATCAGAATGACGGTCGCCTGCACCGCAAGCGGGGACGACACGCTCTCATACACCATCCGGCCGAAGGTGGTGTCGGGTGGAAGGGTGCTGATCTCGGTGTCGTCGATCTCTCCCTGTTTTGTGAGATAGCCGGGAACCGAGTTCGGCAGCGGCACCGACTGACTGCGGACGATGGTACCGGCCTTGTCGCGGGTGGGGATTGGCGCGGTGCGGACCCCGGGGATTCCGGAGTGCTGGCGGGCCTTAACCCGCAGCAGGGCGCCCCAGCCTCCACCAATGAGCAGGAGTGATACGGCCGCAACGAACATCGGCGAGGAGGCGTTCATGAAGCGGCTGTCTCCGCGGCGTCGACCAGCGTCGTGCTCTGCGGGCGTGACTTCGGGGACAGCAGATGCCCGAGGAAGAGCACCCCGAGCAGTGCCGAACCGTAGGTGAGAAATCCAAAACGGGTCTCAATGGTCTTGGCTACGGATTCGCCAAAGGCGTCGCCGACCACAAACACCACGATCAGCCGGACCACGTTGCCAAAGACCGCGAGGGGCACCGACGCCAGAACGATCGCAACGCGGGAGAAGGTGGTTCGAAGGTGCAGGTAGGCGTGCACCAGCGAAATCAGGAGGATCACCGACGCACTGCGTATGCCGCTGCACGCGGCGACGACTTCGAATCTAAATCCCGGCGACGTGGGGGTCGGTGGGAGCTCCACTTGGGTGCCGTGTTGAACAACGAGCTTCAATCCGAGGATCGACTTGCAGAAGCCGGCCGAGAGGGTGGTGGACAGCAATCGAAGCGGCAAGGTGGCCGAGCTGGTGTAGGCGTCGAGCGGTAGCGCAAAGATCAGGAGGAACCAGGGGAAGGCGATCACCCGCAGGAAGAGTGGCCCCCACAGCGCGGACATGATTCCAACTCCGCCGAGCAGGAAAGCGAACCCGGAGATGCGCACCTGCTGGACCAGAAACGCGGCAACGTGAAGGAGCACCCCGAGAGCGACCAGAACCAGCCCGGGTGGCCAGACCCGCTTGGGTACCGCGGCGAGGGCGTCGCGCTTCATCCAGAGGAGGATGGCGACGAGGAATGGAATCAGCGGGCAGAGCTCATCGCCGGATTCGGCGACATTCGTGAGCCGGTACCACCCGGTCAGCCAGCCAAAGAAGGAGTGAGAGTGGACGTAGCCAAAACTGGAGTTGCCGACCACGTGGAAGAACAGGCACCACACGCCGAAAAGGACGGCAAACACCCCCAGGTGCGGGAGCGCGGGCGGGCGGTCGTTGTCGGAGGATGGACCCATGTCGGGACGGCGATTCGCAATCGGAAAACGGATGCGAGAGCAGAGTCTTGGAGCATGCCGCCCGCAAGCCTTAGTTTTTCGGTGATGACGCTGTCGCTCTCCGGTCAGGTGACGTGAACACCTCATACCCTGCCGGAGAAAATCCGAGGCGTAGGTAGGCGCTGCGGGCCTTGTGGTTGTCGTGCTCCATGTAGAGTCGGAGGCCGCACACCGTCTCATCCATCCGGGCGAGTGATTCGAGATGTTGAAACAGCGTCGTGAACACGCCACGGGACCGGAAGTCCGGGTGCACGTACACGCTTTGCAGCCACCAGAACATGCCGTTGCGCCAGTCGCTCCATTCGAACGTGTGCATCACTTGACCGACCACGCGGCCTTCGCATTCGGCGACGAAGTAGCGCCCCTTCGAGGGATCGGCGAGCAGGGCGCGGATGCCGGCGAGCACGATGTGCGGCTCCAACGCCAGCGCCTCGGTCTCGAGCGCCAGAGCCAGATTGTAGTCCCTCAGTACTTCGGCGTCCTCGGGACGGGCGTGACGGATTTGCAGCGATTCCATGGTGCGGGCCTCGAATCAGATCTGGAAATCCACCTCGGTGCTGCGCTCCTGTTTGCTGAGCACCCTCACCCGGATGTCTTCCATGAGAACCAGGCTCTGGGCGGGCACGCTATGCATGAGGAATACGTTGGCGCCAACGGTGCTGCCGGCGCCGATGACCGTGTCGCCGCCGACGATGGTGGCGTTGGCATAGATGGTGACGTGGTCCTGCAGCGTCGGATGGCGCTTCTGTCCGCGAAGCGCCTGTCCTGCTGCGAGCGAACGCGCGACCAGTCCCACACCTTGATACAGCTTCACGTGGGCGCCGATTTCGGCCGTTTCGCCAATCACCGTGCCGGTGCAGTGGTCAACAAAGAAATGCGTGCCGATCCGCGCTCCGGGATGGATGTCCATGCCGGTCCGGCTGTGGGCCCATTCGCTCATGATGCGGGGTATCAGGGGGACGCCGCGAACGTGAAGCACGTGGGCCAACCGGTGGACCGCGACCGCCTCGATGAACGGATAGGCCACGATGACCTCTTCGCGCGTGTGCGCCGCGGGATCGCCCTGGAAAGCGGCATCCACGTCGGTCTGGAGCAGTTCGCGAACTGCGGGAAGCTGCTGCAGGAATTCGACGGTCAAGGTGTGCGCGGCGTGACGGGGATCCTTGTTCTGCGACTCCGGGCAGCCGAAACAGTTCAGGCTCTTGTACAGCTCGTCTTCCAAGCGGCCCGCAATCGAGTCGAGGAGCAGTGCCGTTTCCGCCTTCAATTCGGAAGAGTGGATGACGTGGTCATCGAAGAACCCGGGGAACACCACACGGAGCAGATCGCGGGTGATGTCGACCACCGCGCCCTTGGAGGGAAGGTTGACGCCGTCGAGGTGGTTGATGCCGCCATGCTGACGGTAACTGGCCAGGAGCGACTGGGTCAGCTCGGTGACGGAAAAATTCACGTGGCGGGGACTATCGTGGTGCAATCCCGGAAGCGCAACGGTGCACCGGATGGATCGGTTTCCCGTGGGGTGATCGGGTTCAGCGCAAGGGCTTCAGCATCTCGTCCCGTCGCGCTTTGAATTCCGTACCCGGTCGCCATTCGGGCCACCTGGCGTCATTGGCGACGCGGTCCGTCACTTCCAATAGCAGACGCAGGTCCTCAACGGCCCCGGAGAGATCCCAGTCGGGCTTCACCTCGTCGCTGACCTTGTGGTAGTCGTGTTCGGTGAACTCGTCGATCTTCTGCGCCCCGTAATCGGCGGGCCGCCCCACGAAGTCCACACCGGGCTTCACGTAAAGCGCCGGAACGCCGGCCTTCGCGAATTCAAAGTGGTCGCTGCGGTAGAAGATGCCCTTCTCCGGATTCGGCTCGGCCCGGACGGTTCGCCCCTGCTGAACGGCGACCGCCCGGACGTGGTCGTCCAGCGTGGAGTTGCCGAGTCCGACGATGGCAATGTCACGGGTGACACCCCAGGTGTTGAGTCCATCCATGTTGATGGCGGCCACCGTGTGATCAAGGGGGTGAAGCGGATGGGATGCGTAATACGCTGCACCCAAGAGCCCCTGTTCCTCGCCGGTGACGGCCGCAAACAAAATGGAACGGCGCGGTGGCTTGGGAAGGCGAACAAAGCCGGTCGCGAGTTCGAGGAGTCCGGCGGTTCCGATGGCATTGTCGGCTGCGCCATTGAAGATGGTGTCCCCGGTGCGGGTGGCGTCGATTCCGAGATGGTCCCAATGCGCCGTGACAACGACCCATTCGTCACGCAGCCGTCGGTCCGATCCGTCGAGTCGCGCCAGCACGTTCTTGGAACGGATGTGACGAACCGAGTTGGTCACCGCGACGTCGGCACGAATTCCCAGCGGGATGGGCTTGAAGTTGCGCTTCAACGCCTCGCGCTTGGCCTGTTCGTAGCTGCTGCCGACCGAGGTAAACAGCTTCTGGGCCCGTTCCAGGCTTAGCCATCCGGCCATCTGGAGCTGCGGTCCGGAGGGGGCCTCGAGATCAAATCGCTCCCGTCCCCAGGAGTTCACCACGACAAACCACGGGTAGGCGGCCGGCTGGGTTTCGTGGATAATCAGGGCTCCGATCGCACCGCGCGCGGCGGCGATCTCGTACTTGTAGGTCCAGCGACCATAGTAGGTCATCGCCTTTCCACGGAACATCGAGTCATCCAGCTTGGAGGGATCGTTGGGATCGGGAACCGGAGGATCGTTGATCAGCATCACCACGATCTTCCCGCGGACATCCACGCCCTTGAAGTCATCCCAGTTGTACTCAGGCGCCACGACCCCGTAGCCGACGAAGACCAGTTCGGCGTCTTGAACCGTAATGGAGTCCCGCTGAATCGCCGACCAAGAGACGAAATCCTGGGGAAAGACGAGGGATTCCGATTGGCCGCCTCGCTTCAGGGACAGTCGTGTTTCGGATTTCACGCCCACCATCGGGACTTCCTGAAACCAGGATCCATCGGCGCCACCAGGCTTCAGCCCGAGGCTGCGGAACTGATCGACCAGCCAGGAGGTGGCTCGTGCCTCACCGCGAGTGCCAGGGCCGCGCCCCTCAAAGTAATCCGACGCCAATGTTGCGGTGCGGGAGAGCAGGCTATTGGTCGTGATGCCGGCGCTTCCGGTGGCGATGTCGCGCGGCGCCGCCTGGACCGCGAAGAGGCACAGGAGACAGCCGATCACGAGGAAGCGCAGGGGGGACTCAAGGTGGCGAACCATGCGCCAGCGTTGCCTGACTCGACCGAGGGTGCAACTGGAGTCCGGCGACCGGAGGACAGGTTTTGGGAGACGGGGGTAGAGTTACTTTTGGATGGCGACCGGCGACCGGCAACCGGCGTTCCAAACGTCTTCCCGTAACCGGTGGAGGGACGTCGTTGAGGCCACAAAGTGACGTCGCATCGGCCGCCTGTCGCGGGTTTTATCACGCGAGTGATTTATTCATAACAATCTGTGGGTGAGATAGTAATGTATGAGTTGATTGATTGTGTTGAGCGCGAAAAACGAGAGTTCACTGCGCCTGAACTTCGGGGTGAGATCCGTCCCAGCGCCTTGGGATTCGCGCGACGAATACTGCGGGCTGGCGGGTTATTTTCGGACGAGAGAACCCAATTCCGTCCACGCCAACACTTGACCTGTGGCTGCTGGACGGCATTCTCCCGCGCCCTATCTTGGGGATTCGTTTATGCAGCACATCCGGAATATCGCCATCATCGCCCACGTCGACCACGGAAAGACCACGCTGGTCGACTGCCTCCTGAAGCAGTCGGGCACCTTTCGCGCCAACCAGGCCGAATCACAAGTCGAGCGCCTAATGGACTCGATGGATCTTGAGAAGGAGAAGGGCATCACGATTCGGGCAAAGAACGCCGCCTTCAAGTACAAGAACTACCACATCAACATCGTCGACACCCCGGGACACGCCGACTTCGGCGGCGAGGTGGAGCGCATCATGAACATGATCGACGGTGTGCTGCTGGTTGTGGATTCCGCCGAAGGTCCGCAGGCCCAGACGCGCTTCGTGCTTCGCAAGGCACTCGAGGCCGGCGCAAAGCCGATCGTGGTCATCAACAAGATCGACCGCGAAAATGCCAATCCCAAGAAGGTCCTCGATCAGGTGTTTGAGCTCTTCATTAGCCTCAACGCCACCGACGAGCAGCTCGACTTCCCCTTCATCTACTGCTCCGCAAAGCAGGGCTACGCCAAGGTGGAGCTCGATCACGTCACCGGCACGATGGAGCCGCTCTTCGATGCGATCGTGAAGCACATCCCGCCCCCCCGCGCTCATGCTAGCGACGGATTCCAGCTCCTGGTTGCGAACCTGGATTACAGCGACTACCTCGGCCGTATCGCGTTTGGCAAGATCCACGAAGGCAAGATCAAGGTCGGCGATCCCGCGATCTGCCGTCACGGGCATGGCCGGATCACCAAGAACAAGATCACCGCCATCTACCACTTCGAGGGCATGAAGCGCATTGAGGTCCAGGAGGCGCACGCCGGTGACATCGTGGGCCTCACGGGTTTTGAAGACGTCTTCATCGGTGAATCGATCTGCGACAGCGAAGCCCGCCTGGCGCTGCCGTACATTCCCATCGATCCTCCGACGATTCAGATGGAGTTCGCCGTCAACGACGGCCCGCTCGCCGGTCAGGAAGGCAAGCTGGTTACCGCGCGCAACATCTGGGACCGCCTGGTGAAGGAGATTCGCACCAACGTCGCGCTGCGCGTCGCGCAGACCAGTGATCCCAAGATCTTCTCGGTCGCCGGCCGTGGAGAAATGCAGATCGCGATCCTCGTCGAGCAGATGCGCCGTGAGGGCTTTGAAGTCCTGGTTTCTCGTCCGGAAGTGCTCTGGAAGAAAGACGACCAGGGCAATGCGCTTGAGCCGATCGAAAAGCTCTTCGTGGAAATCCCGAGCGAAAATCTCGGCAATATCATGGAGAACCTTTCCAACCGGAAGGCGCAGATCACCAACATGAATCACGTCGGCAATCAGGTCTCCGTCGAGGCGTTGGTGCCGATGCGCGGACTGATCGGCTTTGAGACCGACCTGGTGAACAGCACCAAGGGCATGGGTGTGATGAGCCATCTCTTCCACGAATACGGGACCGACCGCGGTGAGATCGCCGCCCGCAAGAATGGCTCGCTGGTTTCGATGGACACTGGTGAGGCCACTTCCTACGCGCTCAACATGGTGCAGGAGCGCGGTCGTCTGATGGTCGAGGCCGGTGACCCGATCTATGTCGGCATGATCGTTGGCGAAAATGCCCGCGAGAGCGACATCATGGTCAATCCGGTGAAGGAGAAAAAGCTGACCAACATGCGGTCCCAGGGTGACGGCAAGGGCATCCAGCTCAATGCGCCGATGAAGCTCAGCCTCGAGCGTGCGCTCGAGTACATCGACGTCGACGAGTACGTGGAGGCCACCCCCAAGAGCCTGCGCCTTCGCAAGAAGGTCCTCGACGAGAACGCGCGCAAGCGTTCGGAAAAGTCGCGCCAGATCAAGTTCATCACGGAGTGATCCCCTGAACCGTTCTGCGGTGACTATAAAAGCCGGAGTCCAAAAGGGCTCCGGCTTTTTTGCCTGGGTCACTGATCTGCCGCGTGGGGCGGCGAAGCGCGCCCGGATCAGGGTTTCCAGGCCACGATTTGGGCCCCCAGCTCGTCCTTGAGGTGGGCGCGTCGACTCTTTAGCTGTCGAGTCCGGTCGTCGGAGGCCGGCTCAATTTCGCCTTCAATCCGGACGATTTCCCGGTCGACGGTGTGATACTCGTCAAACAAGCGGTGAAAATGGGCGCTGGAGGCCTTGAGGGCGTGGATGGCATCCCGATGGGTGGGAAATTCGGCAATCAGTGGGTGGTGGAGATCGAGAGATTCAGCCATGATTTTGTGGGATTGGTTGGAGAGGTTGTGCGTGACCACAAGCTCGGCAAAGGCGGGGCTTCGTGCTCACCGGCGATTGTCCGATACCTGACGCGGTTTGACTCTCCGCCGACTTTTCTGGCGTTGCACGCTCCATTCCCGGGCGGCTCACGGCTTGACTCCCGGGTGTCGTCTCGCCTAGTAGCGGTTGGAGAGGATGCTTTTTCCGACCACACAATGGTCCCTTCTAGCCGACGTGGGCCGCAGTGGCGGTCCCCGCGCAGAGGCTGCCATGAACGAATTGTGTCGCCGGTATTGGCAGCCGGTCTACCGGTTCCTGTGCCAGCGGGGCTATTCGGAATCCGAAGCCGAGGATCTCACCCAGGACTTCATGTTCCAGATGCTGGAGAGCGCCACCTGGCGTCGGGTGGACCCCTCCCGAGGGCGTTTTCGAAGTTTTCTTTTGGGGGCGCTGGTCCGGTTTCTGCACGACGAGCGGGCGCGCCGGGATACCGTGAAGCGTG
>JANXMD010000698.1 GCA_025354845.1 Verrucomicrobiota bacterium
CCGCGCCATCGAGTTCCCGCGGCAGTTTTCGGTCCGATTTCAGCGCCGGTTCGAAGTGGTACGCCGGACCCGACATGGCGGAACGGGCGCCGGACCCCACTTCGGGCCAACGCGAGGACGGACCCGGCGGATACCACAGGAACGCCGGTCGCGCTGGAGGGAGCTCCCGAAGCCCGGTGTTGTTCGGGGACTCATTCAGCGGATGAGCCGGATCGAACGCCGTCCCGTTCGTCTTCGCCTGGAAATCCCAGGTGACGTAGGGGCGGTTGTCGGCACTGAAGTACGGCCAGCCATAATTGCCGGCAGCCTTGGCGACATTGAACTCATCGAAGCCCGCTGGTCCGCGCACCGGATTGGGTCCCAATGCATCCGGTCCCACATCGCCCCAATAGAGGAATCCGGTCTGCGGATCGACCGCAAACCGGAAGGGATTGCGACATCCCATCACGTAGATCTCCGGGAGCGCCTTCGCCGTGCCCAATGGGAACAGATTCCCGGGCGGAATCGTGTAGGTTCCCTCGGCCTCGGGATGAATCCGCAGGATTTTCCCGCGGAAATCCGCGGTGTTCGCTGCCGTGCGTTCAGAATCGTTCAGTTCATGACCGGGACGCCGATCGAGCGGGGCAAAGCCATCCGATTGTCCGGCGTACGTGTAGTCGCCCGTGGAGACAAAGAGGTTCCCGTTCCCGTCGAATCCAAGACACCCCCCGGAATGGTTCGGTTTGGGAATGAGCGTCGGCACCCGGAGCAGGATCTTCTGCGACTCCGGATCCAGCGTCCCGTCGCGCAGCGTGAAGCGCGACACCCGGTTCTCCAGCGCCCCGGGCGTCGAGTGATACAGATAGAGCCAGCCGTTGCGGACAAAGTGTGGGTCCAAAGCGAGACCCAGGATTCCATCTTCTGGACCGGTGAACACCTTCACGGCGCCGGCCGCCGTGGTGGTTCCGTCGCCCGGATTCCAAATCCGCAGAACCCCATGATGCTCCGCCAAGATCACGCGTCCGTCCGGTAGGACATCAATCGCGATCGGCTCATCCAAACCGGTGCTCAACACCGTTCGTTGGAGCACCACTTCCGCCGAGCACACCGGCAACAACGCCAATCCAGCGAGAACGCCGAGAAGAGACTGAAACGACACCTTCATCAAAATCTGGGCCTCATCATTCGGGACATCAGGTCGGCAGCAGGCTGCTCACGCACGAAGAATCTCGCGGACCACCCGGCCCTCGACATCCGTCAGCCGAAAGTCGCGTCCCGCGTTCCGGAACGTGAGCTGCTCGTGGTCCATTCCGAGCAGGGCGAGGATCGTCGCGTGTAGATCGTGCACGTGCACCTTTTGGTCCGCGCAGTAGAAGCCATAATCGTCGGTGATGCCGTAGCTGGTGCCCGCGTTCACGCCGCCACCCGCCATCCACATGGTGAAGGCGTGCGGGTGATGATCGCGGCCATCCTTGCCCTGAAGCGTCGGCGTGCGGCCGAATTCCCCGCCCCACAACACGAGCGTTTCGTCGAGCAGACCCCGACCCTTCAGATCCTTGAGCAACCCGGCGATCGGCTGATCCACCTCGGACGCCAGACGGCCGTGATCCTTGGTGAGATCCTCGTGCTGATCCCAATAGCCGTGCGTCACCTGCACGAAGCGGACGCCCCGCTCGCTGAAACGCCGGGCGAGCAGGCATTGGCGGGCGAAGGACGCGGTCTTGGGATCGTCCAGTCCGTACAGCGCCCGGGTGGCCGGCGATTCCCCTCCGAGATCCATCGCCTCGGGCGCCTGGGTCTGCATGCGGAAGGCGAGCTCAAACGATTCGATGCGCCCCTCCAGCGCCGCGTCCGCCCCCGCGCGCTCCAGGTGCGCGTGGTTCATCTCGGAGAGCAGATCGAGCTGCGCGCGCTGGCGGGTGCGGTCCCCGTCGGGATCGATCAGATAGTGGATGGTGGCCTGGTCCACGGGCACACCCCCGCCGATTGGCGTTCCCTGATGCACCGCCGGTAGGAAGGCACTGGATCAATTCCCCACGCCCCCATGCCCCAAGGTGGGATTGATGGTGATGAAGCTCGGCAGATTCTCGTTTTCAGTGCCGAGACCGTAGGAAATCCACGATCCCATGCTCGGCCGCACGAACGTGTCCGATCCCGTGTGCAGCTTGAGCAGCGCGCCGCCGTGCGCCTCGTTCGTGCCGTGCACCGACTTGATGAAACAAAGGTCATCGGCGCAGGCCCCCACCTTGGGAAAGAGGTCACTCACCCAGGCGCCCGACTGGCCGTAACGGCGGAAGGCCCAGGGCGAGGCACGGAGATTGGAGGTCTTGGCAAATTGGATCCGCGGTTTCTCAAAGGGCAGCGGCTTGCCGGAATCGCGGATGAGCAGCGGCTTGTAGTCAAACGTGTCCACATGCGACGGGCCGCCGTGCATGAAGAGGAAGATCACTCGCTTGGCTCGCGGCCGGAACAACGAGGGCCGCGCCGCCAAAGGATGCGACCCCGTGCTCCCGGCCCGCGCCGCGCCGCGTTCGAGGGACGCCATCAACCCGGCCAGCGCGAGCTGACCGAATCCACCGCAGCATTGCCGCAGCATCTGCCGACGTGTCGTAGGGATTGGAAGATCGTGGTTCATGGACTCCGGACCTCACTCCCGATACACGAATTCATTCGCCGCGAACAGCACCTGGCACCAGGCGGCCCAGGCGATCCGTTCGGACACCACATCCTCGCCCCGGCGAATCCGCGTGATGAACTCCAGCGCCTTTGCCTCCTCTTCGGCCGTGGATGGACGCCCAAAGGCCAGCTCGTACGCACGCCTCACGCGCGCCGGCGAGTTGGCGCCGAGGGTATCCGCGAGGGCACGAGCCGACTCCTTCACCATAGGGCTGTTCAGGAAGAAGAGAGCCTGATGCGACACCACGGTCGGGGTCCGTTTCGCGGTGCCGACACTTGGGTTGGCAAAATCGAACAGAGTGAACACATCGAACACGCGATCGCGAACGATGGGCAGGTAGATGGACCGACGCCGCGAGGTCGCCGAAACCTCGTCGCTGGGTGCGTACTCGTCATTTTTCCAGGTGCCGACCAGCGTGCCGCCCAGGGTCGACTCCAGCCGTCCCGACACGGCGAGCACCGCATCGCGCACCATTTCCGCCTCCAATCGCTGACGTGGGAAATGCCACAAGAGCCGGTTCTCGGGATCCGCCACCTCGCCGCGGAGGCGGGAGGCCGAATCGAGAACGCCAAGTCCGCCTTGTTGCCACGCCGCACTGGTCAGCAGGAGTCGGTGGAGGTGTTTCACATCCCACCCCGACCGCCGAAATTCGGTGGCCAGCCAATCTAGGAGCTCGGGGTGCGTGGGCCGCGCGCCGCGCAGGCCGAAGTTGTCGGGAGTACGCACCAGGCCCTCACCGAAATGCGCCTGCCACACGCGATTCACAATCACGCGCGCCGTCAGCGGATTGCCCTCTCCAGTAAGCCATCGGGCGAGTTCCAACCGTCCGCTGTGATCCGGCGGGAGTAGCGCACTCGATCCGGAAGTCGCCACCCGGATGAAGCCGCGAGGAACTGGGTCTTTGGCCAGATTCAGGTGACTGCCGCGAAGGTGCACCGGCAGGTCCACCGTCCGGTCTTCCTCGACGGCCAACGCCAGCGCCTTCGGATCCTCGTCAGTGGGAATCGGGCGCTCGTTGAACTTCGAGACAAACGCCAGATTGGTCATGGTTCTGGTGCTCTTGAAAATTCCGGCGAGCGCGTAGTAGTCGCGGGCCGGAATCGGATCGAACTTGTGATCGTGACACCGGGCGCAGCCGACGGTGAGCCCCAGGAAGGCCCGCGTGGTCACGTCGATCTGCTCATCCACCAGATCCATCACCAGCTTTGGCTTGTCCTGTTCGGCCAGCATCTTCGGCCCCAGCACCAGGAATCCAGTCGCCGTCCAGCGCCGGTGGATTTCGGAAGCTGGAACCCCGTTGGTCGGCAGCAGATCGCCGGCGA
>JANXMD010000561.1 GCA_025354845.1 Verrucomicrobiota bacterium
CTGACCTTCATCGGCATGCCATTTATCGTACGCACGCTGCAACCGGTTTTGGAAAACCTGGAGCGTGAAGTCGAGGAGGCTTCTGCCACGCTGGGCGCCGGCCGGCTGCGCACCTTTGTGTCGGTGATCCTGCCAACGCTGATGCCCGCGCTCATCACTGGATTCGCCCTTTCGTTCGCCCGCGCCATAGGCGAATACGGTTCGGTGGTTTTCATCGCGGGCAACAAGCAGGGCAAATCGGAAATCACCCCCCTGCTCATTTTCCTTCGACTGGAGGAATACGACTACACCGGCGCCATGGCCATTGCCGTGGTGATGCTCCTCTTCTCCTTCGTCCTGCTCATCGGCATCAACCTCCTCGAACGCTGGGCCTCCCGCTTCCAAAACTAGTCCGCCTCCAATCCGATCTCCCATCTCCGAACTTCGATCTCCGAACTTCGATCTCCGATTCCCGATCTCCGATCTCCCATCTCCGAATCATGTCCTCCGCCGCAAAATCCCGATTGAACCGCACCGTGCGCTCGCAGCGCGGGACGGAGGAATCGCCGTGGGCGCGCGCGATATTGATCGGTGTGGCACTCGTCTTCGCAGGGTTTTTTCTGCTTCTGCCACTGGCCAACGTGTTCGCGCAGGCCTTTAGCAAAGGGGCCGCGCATTATTTCAAGGCGTTGGTCGATCCCGACACCCGATCGGCAATCTCGCTCACCCTGCTGGTGGCGGCGATCGCCGTGCCGCTCAACCTCGTGTTTGGCGTGGCGGCGGCGTGGCTCCTCGCCAAGTTCGACTTCACCGGCAAGGCGCTGCTGCTGACGCTCATCGACCTGCCCTTCAGCGTGTCACCCGTGGTCTCGGGACTGATCTATGTGGTGCTCTTCGGCCTGCAGGGCTATCTCGGGGAGTGGCTGCAGGATCACGACATCAAGATCATCTTTGCCGTCCCGGGCATCGTGCTCGCGACCGTTTTCGTCACCTTCCCCTTCGTCGCCCGCGAATTGATCCCGCTCATGCAGGCCCAAGGCAGCGATCAGGAGGAAGCGGCACTCACTCTCGGCGCGAGCGGCTGGCAGACGTTTTGGAAGGTCACCCTGCCCAGCGTGAAATGGGGCCTCATCTACGGCGTGATCCTCTGCAACGCGCGCGCCATGGGCGAATTCGGCGCGGTCAGCGTGGTGAGCGGACACGTCACCGGTCTCACCGACACTCTGTCGCTACGCGTGGAAAAACTCTATAACGAGGACGTCGCTGCCGCCTTCGCCACCGCCAGCGTGCTCGCCTTGCTGGCATTGATCACGCTCGGCTTGAAAACCTGGCTAGAGCATCGTCAGACCGTCGAACTGGCCCGTGCGCAGGCCGCGTCGCTCCTCGATTCCGACGCCGACAACAGCCATACCCTCCGACCCGTGTTGCCTTCCCATTCCGTTTCCGAAACCGTCCCCCGCGCCGCCGCATGAGCATCGAACTCCGCCAGGTTTCCAAGCAGTTCGGAGAAGTCCGCGCCGTCGAAGACGTGTCGTTCACCGTCCAGGAGGGGGAACTCGTCGCCCTGCTCGGTCCCAGCGGCGGCGGCAAAACCACCGTGCTGCGCATGATCGCGGGCTTGGAGTCTCCGACCGGTGGCGACCTCTTCATCCGGGGCCAGCGCATGAACGACGTCAGCGTTCAGCATCGCAACATCGGCTTCGTCTTCCAGGGCTATGCGCTCTTCAAGACCATGTCGGTGCGCGACAACATCGCCTTCGGCCTGAAAATCAAGAAATGGAAGCAGGCCGACATCGACGCCCGGGTGGCGGAGCTGTTGAAACTCTTTGGGCTCGACGGACTCGGCGCGCGGTATCCGCACCAGCTTTCCGGCGGCCAGCGCCAGCGCGTGGCCATCGCCCGCGCCCTCGCGCCCAAGCCCAGCGTGCTCCTACTCGACGAACCGTTCGGCGCCGTGGATGCCAAGATTCGCCAGGACCTCCGCGAATGGCTGGTGCGCCTGCACCATGAGCTCAACGTCACCACCATCTTCGTCACCCACGACCAGGAAGAGGCGCTGGAAGTCAGCAACCGCATCGTGATCTTCAGCCGCGGCCGCCTGGAGCAGATCGGCACGCCCCGCGAGGTGTACGAAAGCCCGGCCAACGAATTCGTGGCCCGCTTCATCGGCGTCCTAAACGTGCTCGAATTGAAGGTGCAGCAAGGCCAGGCACGGCTCGCCGAATTGAGCTTTCCCAATCACGGCGTCACCGAAGGCAACACCTTGCGCATTGGGTTCCGGCCGTACGCGGTGCAGATCTCGGCACAGCTGGGCGAGTACCGCTATCGCGCTACGCTGAAGCACATCTTCTTCCTCGGCGTGCTGCTCCGGCTCGAGTTGGAGACCCCGAGTGGGCTCACCATCCGCACGCGCATCATCAAGGAGGAGTTCACCCGCCTCGGCATTGCCGAAGGCGCCGAGGTGAGCTTCCAGATTCGCGAATACCGAGTGCTGTCACGCGAAGGAGATGCCCTCACCAACGAGGTGCCGGTGGCGCAACTCGTCTCGCTGGCGGAAGGAATCTGACCGAGCTTTCACCGCGGAGGCGCGGAGACGCGGAGACGCGGAGCGAGAAGCAGGAAGTCACGGCGGCGCAGCAGCACCGCCCTACCAGTGGGCCTTCGATTTTCTCTGCGCTCCGCGTCTCCGCGCCTCTGCGGTTCAATCCCAATCAGTGCCCGCGCCGCTCGCGGATGGACGCCAAAATATCGGCGATCACCTCGGCTCTCGGCTTGGCACCCTGCGGGCCCTTGCTGTGGAGACGCACACTCACCTGACCCGACTCCAGGTCGCGTCCGCCCAGCACCAGCATGGTGTGGACTTTGGCCTTCTCGGCGTCGGCGATCTTCGCCTTCACCGGATTGGCGCTGAAGTCCCCTTCCACGCGCACAAAGTTCGCGCGCAGTTCGTTCACGATGCCCTTGGCGTACTCCACCAGCGGGGCGTCGTCG
>JANXMD010000580.1 GCA_025354845.1 Verrucomicrobiota bacterium
GAGTCGAGAGCGCGAGAGGACTCGCGCACTCCAGGACGCTGCTGCGCTCAACCACAATCGGATGGAAACCTCCCCAAGCCGATGGACTCCGAATGGTCCCGGAGTGCGGCAGTCCTCTGCCGCTCTGGCTGGAAGCGGGATGCGAAAGAACACGGCGTTTGGTCCCGCACGAGGTCCGCGAGTCGAGAGCGCGAGAGGACTCGCGCACTCCAGGACGCTGTCGCGCTCATCCACAATCGGATGGAAAACACCCAAGCCGATGGACTCCGAACGGTCCCGGAGTGCGGCAGTCCTCTGCCGCCCTGGCTGGGAACGGGATGCGAAACCGCAAGCGTGCAGCCCTCGTAGCCGCCCAGGACAACCTCCCACCCAATAGGACCTCCGCCCCGCTCTCCAACTGGTTGCCAAATGCCGATTTCTGATCACCGAACCCTCCTCTACAAAGCTCCCGTCGCTCAGCACTTGGTTGCCGTAGATATAGGGGACGCCTACGATCCCTGGGTCCGAACCCGCGACCCAGATTCCCTCATGAACTCCACGAATCGACTCTCGTCGTTTGGCTTTCGACCTCAGCTCTGGATGCGGCTCGCATTCCTGCCGACTCTGTTCGCGGCGTTGGTCGAAATCCCTGCCGCGGGAGCGGATTCGGATCCGGCGCATGTCGCCGCGCACTCCACGAAGCCCTTTCCCTGGCCGGGCGGAGTGGTCCCCTACGACATTTCCAAACTCACCGAGGATCAGCAAAAGACCGCGCTCATAGCCATGCAACGGTGGATGGAGACCGGTGCGAACGTCCGATTCGTTCCGCGCTCCAACCAGGTGGAGTACGTCCACTTCACCGGCAAGACCGATGCCGGCAACAACACCAGCGGCGATGGCTTCCAGAAGGGCAGCAGGGTGGACGTCAACATCACCGCCTTTTGGTGGCGGCAGGGGGAATGGATGCCCGCCCACGAGCTGGGTCACGTGCTGGGCTTTCATCATGAGCACCAGCGCTGGGACCGCGATCAGTTCGTAACGATCCACTACGAACACATCAAGCCCGGCCGCGAGCACGACTACGATTGGGTTCCCAAAACCAATTGGATCGTCAGCAGCACCGCCTACGACTACCGGTCCATCATGCATTACCGAACCTGCTGGGCTTCCAGCTGTGAATCCGAATGCAAGGACGGAGACGGCAGCAGTCCCTGCGCCGTGATTGATCCGGTGGGAACAAACTTTGATCGCGTGATCGGCCAATGGGGCGACAACCGGATCAGCGCCACCGACGCCGAAAAACTACGGCTGGCTTACGGAATTGCAGAGACTCGGGATCGCAAATAGCCCAGTCCACCCAGCGCAGCCTGCGCTGTCACCAAACCCAGCCCCATCAGGGCGGCATCTTTGTAGACAAATCCGACGGCACGCGTTCCGAGCTCCGTCGGGAGCGACATCCTCTGCCGGCACACGGGTATTCCAATTCCCCCCGCTCCCGTCGGTAACCCGGCGGTCCATCTCCTTGTCATCCCATTGTTCACCCACGAACCTTCAATCGAGCCCAACAATCGCGGAGCGGACTTCAATCCTACATCAAAATGAACCTGAAACCTTTCGCCTTGGCAGTGCTGGTCGTCGTGGGTTCCGTTCCCTCGGTCGCGGCAGAGGCGACCCCCGCAAATCGCCCCTATCGAGTCGTCAACACCGCCCAATACCTGGGTGATGGAGGGATCGACTATGTGTTCGCCGATTCCGACAACCGGCGCCTCTATGTGCCTCGAGGGGACCAGGTATTGGTGTTCAATCTCGACACCCTCGCCTCGGCCGGTGCCCTGCCCAAGACGCGCGCTCGCGGGGTCGCGGTGGATCCCAAATCCCATCATGGATTCGCGAGCAGCAGTCCGGTTTTGATGTGGAACACGAGAACCCTGGAGCAGATCAAGACAATCCCGATCGAAGGACGTCCCGACGGGATCCTCTTTGAGCCCCTCACGGAACGGATCTATGTTCTCAGCCACAGTCAACCGAACGCCACGGTCATTGATTCCAAGACTGGGTCGATTGTCGGGACGATCGACTTGGGGGGCGCTCCGGAGCAGGCAGCCAGTGACGGCCAAGGACATCTTTACGTGGCGATCGAGGACAAGGACAACATCGCCGTTGTCGACGTGAACACCCTCAAGGTGACGGCACACTACGAACTTGGTGGGAAGGGATCCGGACCGGCGGGGCTCAGCCTGGACGTGAAGAATCACGTTTTGTTCGCTTTCTGCCGTGAACCGGCGGTCGCGGTCGTCCTGAGCGCCGAAACCGGAAGGATTCTTGCCACCCTGCCCATTGGTCACGGCACGGATGGCGGAGGGTTCAACCCCAACACGATGGAAGCATTCAGCTCCCAGGGCGACGGCACTCTGACCTTCATCAAGGAGACTAGCCCCACAAGCTTCGAGGTGTCGCAAACCGTTCAAACGAAGTCGCGGGCGAAGACCTGTACGCTCGACACTCTCAAGAATCAGATCGTCCTGATCACCACCGAACCCGCTCCGATCGCGCCGGGAACGGTCCCGCCACCCGTCGCGACGAATGAACAACCCGGTGGCGGCCGAGGTGGCCCTCGAGGTCCGAGTCTGTTGGATATTCTCGTAGTGGGCCGTTAAGAGTTCATCGCCCCTATTTGGCTCGTTTTGTGGCCAGCTCCCGACACGAGTAATACCTCTTCTGTCCACAAGACCAAAATCCGGGAAGGGGGGTAACACCCCATTGAGGAAGGCCGCTTCTGAGCCATGTTTCATGACACACCGCGATCCAAGATGCAGTCTGCTCAGTGCTCGGATCGGTGAACTCAGGAATTGAAATACGTTTTGAGGGATTCAAAGAAAAGAGGTGGCTCCACCGCAGTTCTGGAAGAGCCCGAAGGCAAAGCCGGTTCTGGAAAATCCGACGCCGATAAGGTAGCCCTGATGAAGAAGGTGGAAGCTGCGGGCACGCCGGGGCCTGCACACAAGGCGCTTGATGCCTTCGTGGGGAATTGGAAGGCGGAGGTGAAGTGTTGGTGTGATCCTGACGGTCCGGCCAACGTGAGTCAGGGGACATCGAAGGCAAGCTGGGCGTTGAACGGGCATTTTGTGGAGGAGGAGTTTCACGGCGAAATGAGGGGCAAACCCTTCGTCGGGCGGACACTGATGGGTTACGACAACATCAAGCAGACCTACAACACCGTTTGGGTGAATGATCTGCAGACCTCAATTTTCACCAGTGAAGGAAAGGGCGAGAACGGGAACAAGGTCCTCACGTTGACCGGTAGCTCGAACTGCCCG
>JANXMD010000656.1 GCA_025354845.1 Verrucomicrobiota bacterium
GCCACACCGATGCCCAGCGGTTCCAGGGCGCGAGCAATCGCCGCGTGCCCGAGCACGTCGTCGGGCGAGGTGGGTTCCTCGATCCACCAGGGCTTGAAGCGGGCCAGTTCCTTCATCCACTGAATCGCCTGCGGGACGTCCCAGACTTGATTGGCGTCCACCATCAACTTGCGATCCCACCCGATTTCCTCGCGGATGATCGCGCAGCGACGCTGGTCGTCCTCGAGATCGCGTCCCACCTTGATCTTGATGTGGGTCCACCCCTCCGCGACGGCCTCGCGGCAGAGGCGGCGAATCTTGTCATCGGGATAGCCCAGCCAGCCTGCGCTGGTGGTGTAGGCGGGATAGCCCTCGGACTCCAACTGCGCGATCCGACCGGCACGCCCGGCCAGCTGCGACCGCAGGATGGCCAGCGCTTCCTCGGGCGTGAGGGCGTCGGTGAGATAGCGGAAGTCGATGCACCGGACGAACTCCTCTGGGGAGAATTCCGAGATGAGGCGCCACACCGGAACCCCTTTGGAACGGGCGTAGAGATCCCAGAGCGCGTTCACAATCGCGGCAAGCGCCAGGTGCACGGCACCCTTGTCAGGCCCGATCCAGCGCAACTGCGAATCCCCATTCAGATGCCGCCAGAAGGCCCCCGGATTCTCGACGAACTCCTCCAGGCTTCGGCCCACCACGAGGTGTTCGTGGGCCCGAATGGCGGCGCAGACGATTTCATTGCCGCGTCCAATGGTGAAGGTGGAGCCATGTCCCTCCAGCCCATCGGCGGTGTGCAGAATCACATACGCCGACGAATAATCGGGATCGCGGTTCATCGCGTCCGAGCCGTCGAGTGCGCGCGAGGTCGGAAACCGGATGTCTTCGATGCTGAGTCGGGTGATGACGGAGGGCATGGAGGCGAATCGTCGAGGGGGAAGCGTGGACGAACGATGTCGGGCCGTCCATGCTCTGAAACGTGAAAGCGTTCCTCCTCGCCTGGGTGCTCGCCAGCACCGCACTGCTCGCCGCCCGTGCGGCAGAATGGCAGTCGCTCTTCGACGGAAAGTCCCTCGCCGGATGGTCCGTCACTCCATTCGCCGGTCACGGTGACGTCGAAATCACCGACGGCCTCCTGGTGCTCAATCAGGGCATCCTGACCGGAGTGAACTTCACCAACGCCACCCCGAAGGTGGACTATGAGGTAGAACTGGAGGCGCGGCGCACCCAGGGCATCGATTTCTTCTGTGGCCTCACCTTTCCCGTCCGCGACAGTTTCGCCACGTTGGTGGTGGGCGGCTGGGGAGGCTCGGTGGTGGGCATCTCGTCCATCAACGGCGAGGATGCGGCGCACAACGCGACGACCACCTACCGAAGGTTTGAGAATGATCACTGGTACAAGATTCGCCTCGCGGTCACCGCCGACAAACTGAACGCGTGGATTGATGGCGCCGCAGTCATCCAAGCCGACATCCGCGGCAAGACGATCGCCCTCCGCGCCGGCGAAATCGAAGCCAGCAAGCCCTTCGGTTTGGCCAGTTGGAGCACCGCGGCGGAATTCCGAAACCTCCGGCTCCGCCGCCTCGAAACCGCGGCTCCGCTTCCCCTCGCATCCCCGCGTGGCGCGTTGCCAGAGCCGCTACTGAAGGATCTCGACCGGCTCGTGGGCAGCATCACCAATTCCACCGCCGGATGGCAGCGCCTCGCCACCCTCTGCGACACCTTTGGTTCGCGCTTCACCGGATCCACCAACCTGGAAGGCGCGCTCGACTGGATCCTCGGCCAATTGAACCAGGATGGATTTTCGAACGTTCATGGTGAACCCGTCACCGTCCCGCACTGGATTCGGGGTGAGGAATCGGCCGAGTTGATTTCCCCTCGCGCTGAATCGCTCCCGATGCTCGGCCTGGGCGGCAGCATTGCGACTCCCCGTGGCGGCATCACCGCGCCGGTGCTGGTAGTCCACACTATGGAAGAGCTGCGGCAGCGGAAGCAGGATGCCGTCGGAAAAATCGTGGTCTTCGATGTTCCGTATACCGACTACGGCACCACGGTCGCCATCCGGGTTCGCGGGGCGATCGAAGCCTCGAAGGCCGGCGCGCGCGCCAGCCTGATCCGCTCAGTGACGCCGTTCTCGCTGCGGACGCCACACACCGGCGTCATGCAATACGACACCAACGTCGCCCGGATTCCTCACGCCGCCCTGACGCCCGAAGACACCGCCCGCCTCGCCCGCTGGCAGGACCGTGGGATCACCCCGGTGGTCCGCCTCCGCATGGCCGCCCGCACCGCGTCGCCAGCCCGGTCACGCAACGTGATCGCCGAGCTCCGCGGACGCGAAAAACCCGAGGAAGTGGTGGTCATCGGCGGGCACATTGATTCCTGGGACGTCGGCCAGGGCGCCCAGGACGACGGCGGTGGTTGCCTCGCCGCCTGGGAAGCCCTGCGCATCATGAAGCAGCTCGGACTCCGGCCGCGGCGCACCATCCGTCTGGTGCTTTGGACCAATGAGGAAACCGGTGGTGCCGGGTCAAAAGCCTATCGAGACCAACATCAAGGCGAACTGGCACGACACATCGTGGCCATGGAATCCGATTCCGGCACCTTCGCCCCCACCGGCATCGCCTTCACTGGCAGCCGCGCCGCCAAGCCGATTATTCAATCCCTCAGTGCCTTCCTGGGCAGCCGCCTCAACGCCGGCAAACTGGAAGAAGGTGCAGGCGAGATGGATATTGCCCCCCTGCTCGCCGAAGGGGTCCCCAACCTGGGGCTGCGAGTCCAACGGGAACGCTATTTTTGGTACCATCACACCGCGGCCGACACCGTGGACAAAGTCGATCCCACCGACCTGGCCCACTGCACTGCCGTGACTGCCGTCATGGCCTACGCCCTCGCGGAACTCGAAACGCCGCTCCCCCGCTAGGCTCAAAAAGCCTGGGTTCAGGCCGAGAAGCAGAGATTCCCGCTCTGGCCGAGCTCGCCATAAGTCCAAACGGCAAAGGAGCAACGAGGAGTTTTAAATGAAGAATACCTTATTCAGCACCGTCCGATTTTAAGTCAAATTGATCGGCACGGTCACTTGACGCGTCGGAGCCCCCCGGTAAGCTGCTAATTGAACGAACCGCCGCGTGCCCCTAGCCGGGTTTCCCTGGCTCCGGACCGCGGCACTTTTTACGAGAAACGCACCAATTTCATGAGCGCAGTCGCAGAATCGCCCGCCCCCGCCGGCGGCCAACCGAAGATCACCAAGATTAGCGAGGCGGTCATCCGCTTGGCGGGTAATTCGCAGGATGGCATCCAGGC
>JANXMD010000670.1 GCA_025354845.1 Verrucomicrobiota bacterium
TTCAACCAGGCCGCCTCGAGGGCGGCACCGGGAGCGGGATCGGACAGTCGACGAGCATCCGCCTTCAGCATCTGGGTGGCCCAGCCGACGGTGCTGGCGAGCCGCAGCGCGCCGTGGTGATAGAACCAGCCGCGTTGGAGATCGCCCGCGGTCTGCGCCGGCACGATGCAGTGCAGCGCCGGTGGTCGCTCGGCGGCAGCGAGCAATTGGGTCAGGCCCTGATAGCTGAACCCATACATGCCAATGCGCCCGTTGCATTCAGCCCGGCCGGCGAGCCATTGAATCGTCTCAGCCCCGTCGCGTCCCTCGTGGCGAAAGGGGTAGAACTCGCCGCCGCTGTCACCGCGTCCGCGAACGTCTTGGACCACGACGTTGTACCCATGTCGTGCAAACCACACCGGTTGCGCGCAGACCACCGTCGTGGCAATGGCCCGACCATAGGGCTGGCGCACCAGCAAGGTTGGAGCCGTCCGCGATGAGGGCGTTTCCGGAGGATAGTAGTGATCCGACACCAGTTCCGTGCCGTCCGACAGGCGGAAGCGGACATCCCGCTCGACCGCGACGCCCGAACCGCAGTCCACCCGGGGCACGGAGCGCCGCGCCGTGCTTGCGGCTACGGGTTCCGGCTGGGTGTTGGCCCGCATCGATCAGACCTTCATTAAATTCTCGTAGGCGGCCATCTCGGCAAGCGCCGCGGCGATGCGGCTGCTCATCTCATCGCACCATTTCCAGCCCTTCTCGGCGGTGCTGGGATTCGGATCCCCCATGACGCCGCTGGGTGCGATGTCCCGGGTCAGCCAGGCAAAGGTGGCCCCGGCGAACTCCGGCTTGAGGACACCGGGGGCGCCGACCTGGGCAATGTAGTTCACGGTGTACTGATCCGGGTGAACCAGTTCCGGAGTCGCGGCCAGAAGCAGCGACGTTTCAACTTCACCGGCGTGAAACCCGTAGGCCGCTTCCTGGGCGCACAGGCCGGTCGCCGGACCACCGCCAAACAGGCAGAAGGTCCGCATCCCGAATTCCTCACGCAGGTCGCGCGCCATGACATCGAGCAGGGAGTGATTGCCTCCGTGACTGTTGAAAAAGACCAGCTTCTTGAAGCCAGCGGCGTGGAGGCTGGCTGCGAGGTCGTGGAGAACTCCAATAAACGTCTCGCGGGTCAGGCTGAGAGTGCCCGGATACCCGACGTGTTCGTTGCTCTTGCCGTAGCAGACTGGCGCGAGGGCGTAAACGGGCATGTCTTTCGGCAGCTTCTGAAGTGCGTGGCCCAGCAGGAGATTGTTGAGCAGCGTATCGGTTGCCAGCGGGAGGTGGTGACCGTGCTGTTCGATCGCCGCCGTGGGGAGCACCATCAGCGTCCGATCCCGGGGAAGGGCGTCGACCTGGCGCCAGGTCAGATAGGGCAGGAAACGCTCGGGGGGAATCCAGGTTTTCACGTTGGGAAGGAAGCAGGGAGAGAGTGCTGGGGTCAGGCCGCGATCGCCGGTGGGTTGGGTGCCGCCTGTTCCAGCGAGGCGGCAAAGCCCCGCATCTTGCCGGGATTGAGCAGTCCGCGCGGATCGTACGACTGCTTCGCAATCAGCTTCTCGTCGTCGGGTCGCCATCGCCCGGATCCCTCCAGATAGTTCACGTGCGGATTCGCGACGCTAATTCCCAGGCTGAGGCAGGCGTCGATCATTTCCTCCAGAAGTTCGTCGGAACGATAGCGGATCACCGGGATCGTGGCTGGGGTGTAAACGCCTTCCGATTTCACAAACTCCGCGTGGATGAGGAAGTCGTCACCGTACTTCGATTTGAGCTGTCGCGCCTGCTCGCGGAACCGCGTCGGTGAGAAGCCGCATTGGAGGTAGGTGAGGGACGGGTCCGCCTTCAACGCCCAGAGCGTGGTGTGATTCCAGGTGTAATCACTGAGCTGAGCGCCGCGGCGGACTTCGGTCCACGGGGCCAGAAACACCACCTGCCCTCCGGTCGACGTCGCGACATGGGCGAGCCGCTCCAGTTGAGAGTCGGCCACTTCGATGAAGGCGAGGGCCTTCTGGGCGGGAATCCACTTTTGCAGCGGAGCAAAGTGCGAGGGTAGCGGCCATTCGAAGTTCGAAACTAGGCGTTTCTGGAACGAATCGTTGTGGGCCAGGGCTTCCACAAAGTCGAAGGATTGTGGATAAGTATCGTGAGCCACGGCGAGTTGGGCCCAGTGCGTTCGCGGAGCCAGTCGGAGTTCGACCTCAACGATGATTCCGTTGGTGCCCCAGGCGTGAAGCACGCGAAAGATCTCCGATCCGGACAGCCGGATGCGTCGGGGTTCGGCCTCCATCGTGAGCAGGGTGAGCGAGTGCACGGTGCCGTTCTCTCGCAGGCTTCCCCAGGTGATGCTGCCGATGCCCCCGCTGCCGCCGGCGCAGAATCCAGCCACACTCGCCTTCACCCAGGTGCTCGGATAGCAGCGCAGTTCCCAGCCCGATCGGCGTGCCGTCGATTCGATCAACGCCAGTCGGGCAGCAGGTTCGCAGCGGGCGATTCCGTCCGACGTCACCTCGAGGACCTTGTCCAGATACGCGAGATCGACCACCAGGCCTCCCTGGGTGGGAATGCACTGCCCGTAGTTACCGGTCCCGGCGCCGCGGACGGTGAGCGGGATGCGGTGCTCGAAAGCGAACCGGATGATCTCGCGGAGCTGATCTTCAGAGTGGGGTTGCACCACGGCGTCGGCCACGCGGTGGCTCAACTCGCGCTTGAGTATGGGAGAATACCAATAGAAGTCGTGGCTGAGGGACTCGAGTTGGGAGGGGTTGGTGACAATCTGCTCGGGAGGGAGCACTCGGGCCAGGGCGCTGAGGTCGGCGGAAGTCATCGGTCAGAAAAAAGGGCTGATGAGAGAATAGGGAGTTTCGAATGGGTCCAGGTCCGGTCCGGGAACGGAGAGTGGGCCTCAGCGCTTTGGCTTCCGGTGGCGCCAGGTTTGGATCATCGCCTGCATTCGCGGATCTTCAAAAAGGGCGACGCACTCAGCGCGCGCCACAGGTCCCACCACTTCGCACTTCATATCGGAGCGACGGGCGACCGTTTTTGCCGGGATATAGATTTGGGAGCAGTGTCTGGAGGCGTCGGAGATGGTGGCGCCAAAGACGACCCGATCCATGCCGGCCCAGAGCGCCATGCTCATGCACATCGGGCAGGGCTCACAGGTGGTGTAGAGTGTGTAGCCGGTCAGTGTGAGTTTTCGGAGACGCTTGCAGGTGGCTCGGAGCACGCGGACCTCGGCGTGGGAGCTGGGATCGCTTTCAGCAGCGACGGCGTTGAGACGACGCATCACCAGGCGGCCGGTCGCCGTCTCAATCACGTCCGCGCAGAAGGGCGTCTGCTTCGGAGTTCCGAGCCGTCGGGTCGCCCAAGCGGCGAGGCGCTGCATCCGCTCAAGATCCGCGGTACGGCGCACAGTCTCCTTGGATTTCACCATCCTGACCCGTCGGGGAAGCATTCCGCACGCCAGTCGGGGGATGCGAGTGTCGTGGGATTGCCTTTTGCGCGGTTCACGGCGTGAATCCTGCACGTCGGGCCTCTGACGTCATGAATGCCGATCCTGCTTTGTTTTGGATGGACCGCCAAAAAATCAACACGCTCCCGCTCAAAGAATTGCACGCGCGTCGATTGCGCGGTGAGTTGGGGACGCACGATCTGCTCGCCGCCGGTGCCGCCTGCGCCGCCGCAGTCCCAGAGAATCCGATGTACCTCTGGCGGTCTCCGATTTCCGAGTCCAACCGTGCGGCGGATCCCTCCCGAGACCCCCGACCGCTAGCCACGCTTCCGGTCTCGGTGAAGGATCTTTTCGATGTCGCCTCGGCTCCGACCACCTGCGGTTCCGGCTTTTTTGTGCGCACGCGTCCCGAGCCGACCGAAGACGCCGGCTATGTGAAACGCTGGCGGGCGACCGGTGCGGTGTTCACGGGAAAGACGCATCTCAATGAGTTCGCCTACGGCATCACGGGTGAGAATCGGTGGTTCGGAGACTGTTGGATTCCAGGATTCCCCGACCGCCTCACCGGAGGATCGAGCAGCGGCGCGGCGGCAACGGTCGCCGCCGGCGCGGCCTGTATCGGGCTGGGAACGGACACGGGCGGATCGCTTCGGGTTCCTGCCGCGTTGTGTGGACTGGTCAGTGTCCGCCAGTCCCTGGGCTTTGCAGAAATGGAGGGCGCGTTTCCGCTGGCTCAATCCTTCGACACTTTGGGCTGGTTGCAGCGGCATTTGTCCGACGTGTCCTGGGTGGCTCATGCGGTCCACCCGGAAGTCGCGCAGGACCCACGCCAGTCGACACCGCGAATGGTGTGGGTGACCGGAACCTATCTGGAGGGCATGGACGACGAGGTGGCGAGGGCCTGTCGTGAATTCGATGCCGCCCTACGTCAGGGCGGCGCGGTGGTGTCATCGGTCGAGGCGCCGGGCTGGGAGGATGCGGTGCCGCTGTTTGTTCCCATCCAGGCGAGCGATGCGGCACGGAATCACCGGCGCTATTTGCCCGAGTTTCGGGAGCAGTATGATCCGGCAATCTTGGAGCGCCTCGCTCTGGGGGCGTCCGTGACACCGGAGGCGCTTCAGGAGCTGCGAAGCCAGCGCGAGCGATTCTGCGCCGACTGGATCGCTCCGTTTTTTCGGGAGCACGAATTCCTGATCGTCCCCGCAGCGCCGGTGACCCGGCTGCTACGCGGCGCGGATCATCGCCAGACCCGACCTCGCCTGCTGAGGCTCACCGCGCCCGCCAGTCTTGGGGGCCTCCCGGTTTTGACGGTTCCCTGGCTTCGCGACGGCGTGCCTTCTGGTGGATTTCAAATTCTGGCTCCCCACGGATCGGATGCGCGTCTGTGGGCCCTGGCCGACTGGCTTGCCTTGCACCTCTGTCGATAGCCGATTGCGAAGCCGCTAGCCAACTTGGCCAATTCGCGACAGTTAGACAGTCGGTCCGTGGGGATCACGCCGGATTCGCCCGGTTGAAATCGTCTCATCATCCCCGGATCCGCCGAGGAATCCACTTCATGTCGGGAACCCGCGTGAAATGAGGTGCATTTGTTGAATTGCGCCCATTCCTGCGGAAAATGAGCCCGATGGCGGCGCCTCGAGGCCCGAAGGATGGACTCGAAGTGGAAGCCGAAGGAATCGGTCCGAGGCGCCTGGCGCCGAGATGGCACGCAGGGTGTTGGCGGGGTGGTGTCTGAGCGACTCAGGCGACCGCAGTTCGCGTCTGTCAACCACAACCGCAACCGCAGCCATTCACTCCTCCGATGAATCGATACCAAGCCCCCTGCATCCCCAGCCGCATCGGCGGCGTGGCCACCCTCGCGTTCCTCTCGGCTTTGACTGCGTTGGCGCAGTCCACCAACGCACCGGCGGTCATGGAAAAGTCGGTGGTGGAAGGCCTGTCGCTCAATGAAACGATCCTTCCCACTGCGCGTCCGCTGAATTCGGTGCTCGGCGATGATCGGAGCATCGTCGATACCCCCCGGTCCGTGACCTTGGTGACCAAGGCTCAAATGGAAGCGCGAAACATTTCGCGAACCACGGACTTCGGCCAGTACTCCCCGGGTGTTTATACCCCGAGCCGTTACGGCCTCGCAGGGGTGCCGGTGATGCGTGGCGACCTCGCGGAGATCTATCAGAACGGCCAACGCGTCATTTACGACCGCAACTCGCTGCTGCCGAGCTTCAACGGAGTCGAAGCCCTCGACATCGTCAAGGGCCCCGGCTCCGCGGTGTTCGGCCCCCAGGGTCAGGGCCCGGGCGGTTATGTGAACTTCGTGACCAAGGTGCCGTACTTCGACGGCTTTCACGGGGATTTGACCACCCGTCTTGGAACCTATGTTCCCGGAGGCCAGTCCTACTTCAATCCGGAGTGGACCCTCGATTTTGGCGCACCGATCAATGAAAAGCTGGCCTATCGCGTCAGCTACCTGGGTCGCGAAGGGGATACCTATTACCGCAATACCAAGGACAACACCCAGGACCTCTTCACGGCGCTGACCTGGCGGCCGAACGAGAACTGGACCTTTGACTGGAATGCCCAGGCGCTGACCCAGCGGATCAACGAGGTCATCGGCATCAACCGCGTGACCCAGGAGCTCATCGACAACTGGATCTACAACGCCGGTCCGGTGCTTCCCAACAACAAGTTTGGCGATCCGCTGACTTCCACCGGTGCGTTTGGTTCCAACTCGAGCTTCGGCTTGCTCGACGTCTCGAAGACCCACAAGGCCAAGGTCTATCCCTTCGACTCCATTAACGGCGTCTTCGACAGTTCGGGTGGACACCTCTTCCACTCGCAGCTGATCTCCACCTACATGATCAGCGACACCACCAAGATCATCAATCGGGCCTACGGTGAGTTCCAGGAGAACAAAAAGCTCTCCGGGTACGGCTACACCGAGTATGTGCCCGAAGACTGGATGATCAACGACCGCACGGAACTGCATTACGAGTTCGATCCGAAACTCGGAAACTGGGAGATCCCGGTGAAGACGATCAGCGGCGTGGATTTCCGATACTCGAAGCTGGTGTCCTATCAGGATTTCTCGACCGAACCGTTCTTCCTTTACGATGCCACGGCCGCGCCGAGTACGTATCTGCTCCCGAGCTACACGGCGGGAACCAGCTACGGCGGTGGATTCAATGTCCCGGGCGCGCCTGGGTATGGCGGCAATCCGTTCCCGAGCTCCGGAAACCAGGATTCCACGCTCACCCAGACCGGATTCTTCACCCAGTGGGACATGCAGTTGTTTGAGAAGTTCTCCATCGTGGCAGGCGGACGTGGCGACTACATGGATGCCAGCGCGGCGAGCCCCGAGTTCGTCGAGAAGAAGCGCGGTGCGATGTACAACGCCTCGGCCTCGGTGATGGATGGGTCGGTGTTCGTCTCTGGAATCTATAAGTTCACTCCGCAAGTATCCGGGTATGTCACCTACGACCTGGTGAACGCCGTCAGCGGCAGTGCGAATTTCGGCGGCGTGGACGGAACGGGCGGTCTGGCGGGTTTGAAGCGCTCCCTTTCCACCGAGAGCGAGTTGGTTGAAATCGGTTCAAAAGCGAGCCTCCTCGGCAACACGGTGTT
>JANXMD010000674.1 GCA_025354845.1 Verrucomicrobiota bacterium
CTCGATATCAAAACAGGGCGGCCATTTCGGCCGCCCTGTTTGTTTTTTGCGGACGCGCGTGGATGGATTGGCAATCCCTCCAGCCCACGGCAGACTTCGCTCACGCTTCAGCCCAAATCCGGCAGTTCCAACCACAATGAACACAGATATCCGGAGGGATGCGTCGACGGATTTCGGTTGAGGAAGATCACTCCATCGGCGTCGCTTGGAATGATGCCTCTAGGGCCTATGAATCTGTGTTTATCTGCGTCCATTGTGGTTTAATCCTTCTTTCACTGCTGGAATTAGGTTCAGGCGCTAACTCGCACTCCATCCCCTCTTCTCATGGTGTTCATCGGCATCGAAATCGGCGGAACCAAACTGCAGTTGGTGGCGGGCGACGAGACCGGGACGATTGTCGATCGACGACGGCTCTCGGTGGAGTCGGCCGCGGGAGGCGAGGGCATCCGGGCTCAGATTGCCGCCGTGCTCCCCGAGCTCGTGGCCGCCCACCGACCGACGGCGGTGGCGGTCGGATTCGGTGGCCCGGTGGACTGGCGGACCGGCCGGATCGAGTGCTCGCATCAGGTGCCGGGCTGGCATGGATTCGCTCTCGGCGACTGGCTGCGTGGGTTGCTTCCCGCTGCCATCTCGGTCCACATCGACAATGACGCGAATGTCGCCGCGCTCGGGG
Organism: Verrucomicrobiota bacterium; assembly: GCA_025354845.1. Classification (GTDB taxonomy): domain Bacteria; phylum Verrucomicrobiota; class Verrucomicrobiia; order Limisphaerales; family UBA9464; genus CAIVQB01. The sequence continues at coordinate 674 of JANXMD010000674.1, forward strand.
AGGCTCACTTCGGGGCAGGGCGTGGATTCAATCCGGTATTCTGGATCAACATGGGAAGCGGCATCGGCGGCGGTCTGGTGGTCGATGGCGCGCTGTATCACGGAGCCATTCCGGGCGAGGCCGAAATCGGCCACGTTCGACTCGATCGCGACGGCACGATCCTGGAGCAGCGGTGTTCGGGTTGGGCGGTGGACGCGCGGATTCGCGCGGCGGCGCAACGGGAGCCGTTGGGAACTCTCGCCGGTTTGACCCGCAATCTCCAACGCGGTGAGGCCCGGGTGCTGGCCGCGGCGATGACCGCAGGCGATGCGCAGGCTGCTCGCATTCTGGCTGAGATCGGTGAGGATCTGGCGTTCGCGCTGTCGCACGCCGTGCACCTGTTCCATCCCAGCGTGATCGTGATGGGGGGCGGGCTGTCGCTGGTGGGCGAACCGCTGCGTGGCGTGGTCGCGGCGGCGCTGCCGCGATTCCTGATGGATTCTTTCCAACCCGGTCCCGAAGTGCGTCTGGCCGGACTCGGTGAAGATTCGGTTCCTGTCGGTGCTCTCGCCCTCGCGGCGGCGCGCTCCCGACTCGACGCCGGCACCTGACTGCGCCATCTTGAGCCCATGCAGCAATGGATTGCCGAGTACATCGCCGCCCAGCAGCGGGCTCTTTCCACGATCACGCCCGCCCAGTTGGCACCTCTGATTGAAACGGTCCGCGACGTGTACCGCGGCGACGGCCAGATCTTTGCCATCGGCAACGGGGGCAGCGCCGCCAACGCCAGCCATTTCGCCGTCGATTTGGGCAAGGGCGCGAGCGACAAGCTGCCGCGCCGCATCCGGGTGATGTCGCTCACCGACAACACCCCGTGGATCACCGCGCTCGGCAACGACTACAGCTACGACGACATCTTCCTCCGCCAGTTGCAGAACTTCGCGCGCAAGGGGGACGTGGTGATCACCGCCAGTGTCAGCGGCAATTCCCCGAACCTCGTCAAGGCCTTCCAATGGGCGAAGGAAAACGGGGTGAAGACCATGGCGCTGGTCGGCGCCAAGCGCGGCCGTCTGGCGGAGATTTCGGATCAAGTGGTGGTCATCGGCGACACCCATTACGGCCGGGTTGAGGACGTCCAGATGCACATCCTCCACATGCTTTGCTACGCCTTTCTGGAACACCCGGAGTGGGTCGCCTGAACGGGCGCGGGACCGCGATGAGGGGCGCGTACGATGCCGGCGACGATTCGATCCGACTTACCGGCTCACCGATGGACGACTCTGAGCTGCGCAGGCGTCGCTCTGGTGATGGCCTCGGGTCTGGAGCTGAAGGCCGATCTGCTCCCCCACGCGCCGCTGATTCCTGAGGAGGCCGAGCTGACGCGTCTGGCGAGGGTTCGGTCCCTGATGGCGGCGAGTACGAAGGAACATCCCAACGACGTTCGCATCGTCTTCTACGGACAATCCATCACCTTGGCGCCGTGGTGGCAGGAAGTGGCCAGCGGCCTTGAGGCGGTGTATCCCACGGTTCACTTTCAGTTCGAAAACCGGGCCATATCCGGCTTCATCGATGCCTATCTGGAGCGGACCGCGCCGGCGGATCTGATTCCCCGCAATCCCGATCTGGTGATCCTGCATGCCTTTGGTGACGGGTTCCCGATGGCGGAGTTGATTCGCGAGGTGCGTGCCGCCACCACCACGGAGGTGTTGCTCCAGCAGGATTACGTGCTCGGAGGCGAGTCGCTCGAGCCGGTCACCAATCTCGACGCCATCCCGTACTCGGACAACGCCCGCTTCCGGAATTACATTTCACTTCCCCTGGCAGCGAACCAGACCGGCTCGTGTCTGGCCCGCATTCATGACCCTTGGAAGGCTTACTGTCGGACGAATCATGTCGATCCGCTGTCGCTGTTGAATCCCGACGGACTTCACCCGGCGCCCGACTCCGACCACCTTCTGGGCGAACTCACTCTGGCGTATCTGCTCCCCTACGGCCGAGCGGCAACGATCGATCCCTGGAATTGTCCGCAGGTGCAGACCCTCAATTTGGATCGCGAACCGGTGTGGCGCGACGGAGAGCTGGTCTGTGACATCGCCGGGCGCACGGTTGAGTTGGGGTTTGATCACGCGCCGTATGCCGATGTGGCGGTGTTGATCGACGGTGTTCTGCCTTCCGCTCATCCCGAGTTGTATGGGTTTACGCGCCCCTCCTACACCTACTACAACACCTGGCCCACGGTCAGCCGGGTCGGGTCGCAGGCGCCGCTGGTTGAGGAAACGTGGACCTTTACGCCGTTCAACGTCGCTCGGAACGGGATCGACTTCAGCTTCCGGGTGTCGGGCTCGGTGACCGGAGAGGACGGTGTGGGCACCAACACGGAACGGTTTGTCTCCAACTCGGGTCGCGTGGTGATTGAACCGTTCGACCACTGGCTGGGCCGGACGGTTTTCTACGGCGGCGGGCCGATTCCCGAGGGGTTCACCGCCAGCTGGGCCGCGGTGCTCAACGGCACGGACGTGGTCCCGACGACGTTTCGACCGTCGCCTCAGGTGCGTGGCGATCGTGTGGTGTTGGCGCACGGATTGTCGGAGGGCACGCATCGTGTCGTGCTCACCACCCGACCAGGCCTGGAGGGACCGTTTCGTTTTCTTCGCGCTTCCAGTCCGGTTGGCGCGGCACGCGTTCAGGTGATCGCGGCGCCTCCCCCTCCCCCTGCGGGCCAATTGACCGCGCGCTGGAGAGCGGGCGCGCGCTGGCTCACGTGGTCGCTGGACCCGGGTTGGATCCTGCAATCCACGACCGGGCTCGGAACGGATGCGGTGTGGGAGGGGTATCCGGAGGGGCTGATCCGGAACCAAACCGATCATCGGCGAACCCTGCTTGAGGACTCCGACGATCCGGTGTTCTTCCGTTTGATCCGCTCGACTCCGTAGCCGTAGCGTTTTTCGACAATCCGACCCAGGAACGAAAAACGGCCCGGCAACTCGCCGGGCCGTCCTGGAAACGAAGGTCTGAATCCGGTGCGGGACGTTACTCGTCGTTGAGCGCCGAGACGCCGGGGAGCGGAATGCCTTCGAGGAACTCGAGGCTGGCGCCGCCGCCCGTGCTGGCGAAGGTGACTTTGTCGCCGAGACCGGCCTTGTTGATCGCCTTCACGCTGTCGCCGCCGCCGATGATCGACTTGGCCCCCGAGGTTTGCGTCGCTGCAACCAGCGCCTCTGCCACGGCCAGGGTGCCGGCGGCAAATCGCGCGTCTTCAAACATGCCCATGGGCCCGTTCCAAAGGACCGTTTTGGCACCGGCGATCACTTTGGCATAGGTCGCCGCGGTGGCGGGACCGATGTCGAAGCCTTCCGTGCCGTCCGGAATGTCGCCCTCCACCACACGGGGATTAATCGGTTCGAACACGGGCTTGCCCTTCTTGTTGAGCTTTCCGGTGTCTCGGAGGTCGGCGACCACGGTGTCGGTTGGAAGCAGGAACTGCACGCCGAGCTTTGCCGCCTTGGCCTCCGCGGCGAGGGCGGTGCCGGTGTGATCCTTCTCGATGAGGCTCTTTCCAGTTTTGCCGCCGTGGGCGAGCTTGAAGGTGTAGGCCATCGCACCGCCGATGAGCACCGTGTCGGCCTTCTCGAGCAGTCGATCGATGACCTTGATTTTATCCGACACCTTGGCGCCGCCGAGGATGACGACGAACGGCCGCGCCGGGGTCTCGAGCTCGTCACCGAGGAACTTCAACTCGCGTTCCATGAGCAAACCGGCGGCCGCCTGGCCACCCCAGGCCCGCACGATGCGAGCCACTCCGCAAGTGGAGGCGTGGGCGCGGTGGGCGGCGCCGAAGGCGTCATTGACGTAGACGTCCGCGAGCCGGGCCAATTGCGCCGAGAACACGGGATCATTGCTTTCCTCTTCCGCGTGGTAGCGGACGTTTTCCAACAGGAGCACCTGCCCATTGGTCAGGGCCGCAACGGCGGCCTCGGCCTGCGGCCCCACACAAGTGTCCACGAAACCCACCGGCTGCCCGAGCATCTCACCGAGTTTCGCCGCGACGGGCGCCAGGCTCATGGAGGGCTCGCGTTTGCCATCCGGCCGGCCGAGGTGGGCGGCCAGCACGAGGCGCGCGCCGTTGCCGAGCAGCAGCTTCAGCGTGGGGAGG
>JANXMD010000702.1 GCA_025354845.1 Verrucomicrobiota bacterium
CGGAGCGGAACCGCGTCCGACCGACGGAACCGCCTTTGTGGGTGGATGGAAGAAGAGCATCAGAGCCACGGCAGCGGCAGCGGCGCAGACGAGCGGAACCAGGAACAAGCCCTTGAAATCCGTGACGCCATTCACCGTGTAGGTTCCCTGGATAAGCGCCGGGCAGATCGAGTTCGCCACCAGGGCGCCGATGCCAAGGATCATCAGATTGAACAGGCCCTGCGCGCTGGAGCGGATATCCTTCGGGAAGTGTTCATCCACGAAGATGTACACCGTGGCGAAAAAGAAGGCGTAGCAGATGCCGTGCATGACCTGGATGAAGATAATCAGGCCCTGCGCGCTGGGGAGGAAGGCCCACACGCCGAACCGGACCGCGTGACCGAGCACACCGAGCACCATCGTGGTGCGCCAGCCGAGCTTCTTCAGCGTCGCGCCGAGGACGAACCTGGTGAGGATTTCCGCGATTTGGCCGATGCTCATCACTGGCATGATCCAGTTGCCGGCGATCCCCACCGACTTGCTACCGAGGAAGGTGCCCGCCCAGTTGAAATAGCAATTGTGGACGAAGGAATCGACGAAGGTGACCAGCCAGAGAACCAGGACGAACGGATGGCTGAGGAGCTTGACTGCGGAGAGCCAGGCCATGTCCTCACCCTTGGCGGCGGGCTTCGCCGGGGTGTGTGGCAACGCGAGACTGAAGGCGGCCAGAAGGAGCGAGGCGGCCCCGGCCACCACGAAGGTCCACTTGGTCGCGTCTTGCAGCGGCTGTCCGGAGAGCCCGTTGGCCAGCACCGCACCGACCCAGGCCACGATTCCGTCGGGTTTGGCGGCGTCGACCTTGGCCCAATCCACGAGAATAAACGTGAAGGGCCACGCCGCGAGGATCCAGCCGATGGTCCCGCCCATGCGAACCACGCCGAATTCCTTCTGCGGATCCTTCATATTGGCGAAGGCGATCGCGTTGGTGATCGAAATCGTCGGCACGTAGAGGAGGCAATGCACCAGCATCAGGCCGAAGAACGGCCAGAAACCCTTCACGAAGCCACACCCGAGAATAGCGAGGCCGCCCACCAGATGGCTGAAAGCGAGGAACTTCTCTCCGGCGAAATTTCGGTCGGCAAACTGGTTGCTGAAGAACATGCCGACGATCGCCGCCACCGGGAAGGCGTTCAGGATCAGTGACTGCTGACCGGCGGTGAATCCGAGACTCGGCAGGTAGCCGAAGATCAACGGGAGCCAGGCACCCCAGATGAAGAACTCCAGCACCATCATCAGGAACAGTTTGAGTCGGATCGTTTTATTCATGGGAGGACGGACGGTGTTTTTTGGGAGACTACGGACCAGCCACCACGCCGACAAGGATGGAAGGCCCCCAACCCGATGGACCCCGAACGGTCCCGGAGTGCGGCAGTCCTCTGCCGCTCTGGCTGGAAACTGGATGCGAATAAATGAGGCGTTTGGTCCCGCTCGGGGTTCGCGAGTCGAAAGCGCGAGAGGACTCGCGCACTCCGGGACGCTGCCGCGCTCATCGAGACAAAATCTCCTCGGACACGGTGGCCCCTTCACTCCAAAGATTGTCGTCTGGCCAACCCTCGCGCACCGTTCCGGAATGCCGATCGCCGACGCCCAACGTCGCCATGCCGAACTGGCGGAGGAACTTCGCCGGCACGACCACGCCTACTACGTGCTGGCCGCGCCGACCATTTCGGATGCCGCATACGATCGCCTGTACCGCGAACTGCTCGACCTGGAGGCCGCCAACCCGTCGCTCGTCACTGCGGATTCCCCAAGCCAGCGCGTCGGTGGCACTCCGTTGACGGCCTTTGGTTCCGTCCGGCACTCGGTGCCGATGATGTCCCTCGACAACACCTACTCTCCCGAGGAGGTGACCGCTTTCGTCGCCCGAGTTCAGAAGGGTCTGCCGGGTGAAACGCTCGATTGGACGGTCGAGCCCAAGGTGGATGGCGTTGCCGTCACCCTGCGGTACGAGCATGGCGTGTTCACCACAGGCGCCACCCGAGGGGACGGCACCACGGGCGATGACATTACGGTCAACCTCCGAACCCTTCGCAGCTTGCCGCTGCGCCTCACCACCGGATCCGAGCCGGCTCCTGCAGTTTTTGAAGCCCGTGGCGAGGTGTTCCTTCCTTTGGCGGGATTCCGAAAGCTGAATGCCGATCGCGAAGCGGCCGGGGAGGAACCCTTCGTGAATCCGCGCAATTCCGCCGCCGGTTCCCTGAAGCAACTGGATCCAAAACTGGTGGCGGAACGCCCGTTGGCGCTCGTCGTGTATGGGTTGGGCGCTCTGGAGGGCCTGCGCACGCCTGCGACGCAGAACGAACTTCTCGGACTGTTAAAACGATTCGGCTTCCCCACACCCGAGCGCGTGTGGGCGGCCCATTCCGCCGAGGAAATCCTCCAATGCATCACGGAACTCGACTCCGCGCGCCGCAGTTTCGCCTACGATACCGACGGCGCGGTGGTGAAGCTCGACGGCATCGCCCAGCGCGAGCGACTGGGCGCCACTGCCAAAGCCCCGCGTTGGGCCATGGCCTTCAAGTATGCCGCGGAACAGGCAGCCACCCGGCTCAAGGCGATCACCATCCAGGTGGGACGCACCGGCGCGCTGACCCCGGTTGCCGAACTCGAACCCGTCTTCGTCGGCGGAAGCACCGTGAGCCGCGCCACGCTGCACAATGAGGAGGAAATTCGCCGCAAGGACATCCGCGTCGGCGACACGGTGATCATTGAGAAAGCCGGAGAGGTCATTCCCGCCGTAGTTCGGGTCGAATCCGAGCGGCGCACCGGTGCAGAGGTGGAATTCACCTTCCCCACCGTTTGCCCGGAATGCGGCACGCAGGCGGCCCGTGAAAAAACCGCCGGTGGCGAGGGCGCGGTGTGGCGCTGCGGAAACCTCGACTGCCCGGCCAAGATCCGCGGACGCCTGGAGCACTGGTGTCATCGAGGGGCGATGGACATAGAAGGCGGCGGCGAAGTTCTGGTTCGACAGGTGGTTACCGCTGGATTGGTGCGCGACGTGTCCGACCTCTATCGGCTCCGACGTGAGGAGGTCGCCGCGCTGGAACGGATGGGGGAGAAGTCCGCCGACAATTTGTTGGAAGGCATCCGCCAGTCACGAGACCGCGATCTGTGGCGGCTAATCTTTGGCCTCGGCATCCTCCACGTCGGCGCCGGAGTCGCCAAAGTGCTGGCCCGTTCCTTTCCCACTCTTGAGGAACTCGCCAAGGCCACCGCACCGGAACTCGCCCAACTGAATGATGTCGGGGAGGTAATCGCCGCCAGCGTGGAGGCGTGGTTCGGCGACCCGCAAAACCGGGCCCTGATTTCACGCCTTCGCGCCGCCGGTCTGCGTTTCGAATCCTCCACCTTCCTGCCGGCCAACGCCGCCCCACAAGGCCCATTTGTCGGCAAAACCATCGTCCTCACCGGCACCCTGCCGACGCTGAGTCGCGAGGACGCCACCGCATGGATTGAGCGTTTGGGCGGAAAGGTGTCTTCGAGCGTCAGCAAAAAGACCCACTACGTCCTCGCCGGCGCCGAAGCGGGCTCGAAGCTGGAGAAAGCCCAGACCCTCGGTGTGCCAATCCTAGACGAAACCACTTTCCGCACCCTGGCCGGCCCGCAGGTCTGATCGAACTCCGAACTCCGATCTCCGATCTCCGATCCTCAAGAATCAACTCCCCCCTTTCCAACCGGCGGCGGACCCCTAGGCTGAACGCACCGATCCCATGAAGTCTCTGACCTCCCTTTCCGTCGCCGTGGTTGCGGCGGCCGTATTGCTGCCGTCGACACCTGTGTCCGCGGCCGAGCCCACCCTCATCTCGCTCAAGCTCATCGCCAGCGGATTGGTGGAGCCGCTGAGCTATAATGCGCTGCCCGACGGACAGGCGCTGGTGGCGGATCAGATCGGCATCGTCCGCCTCCTGGATCGCGGCGGAAAACTCGCCGAGGCGCCGGTGGCGGATCTCACCTCCAAGTTGTCGGCACTCAACAAGAATTCCTTCGACGAGCGGGGACTCCTCTGTCTCGCGCTGCATCCCGACTTCGCAAAGAACCGCCGCATATTCGCCTCCTACACCGCGCCGCGGCGGGCCAGCGCCCCGGCCGACTACGACTGCACGCTTCGGGTCAGTGAATTCGCCATGCCTGCCGGCGAGCCGTTGCACATCGATTCCGCTTCCGAACGCATCGTGCTGGAGGTCGATAAGCCCTACTTCAATCACAACGGCGGACGCATCGCCTTCGGTCCTGATGGCGATCTCTACGTCTCCGTCGGCGACGGCGGTGGGCCTGTCGGCTGCGACATCGGCAACGGCCACGTGCCCGAGGGCAACGGTCAGAATACCTCCGTGCTCCTGGCCAAGATTCTTCGCATCGACGTCTCCGGCTCCGATGCCGCACGCGGAACCGCCTATCGCATTCCCAAAGACAACCCCTTCGCCGACGGCAAGTCCGGCCGGCCCGAAATCTACGCCTACGGCATTCGCAATCCCTGGGCCATGACATTCGATCGCGGTGGCTCGCACGAACTGTTCGTCGGCGACGTCGGTCAAATGCGGTGGGAGGAGGTCAACATCATCCAAAAGGGCGGCAACTACGGTTGGCCATTGCGCGAGGGCTTTGACGGCATGAACCGCGAGCATCCGGAATTGCCGGCAGCGTCGAAGCCGGAACGCGGATTGAAGGGTGAACCCTTGATCGATCCCATCGCCGCGTACAAGAACGCCAGCGGCTGGAAGGGCGATCCCGAGGCGCTCGGCATCTGCATCACCGGCGGCTACGTGTACCGCGGCAAAGCGATGCCGGAGCTGGTCGGTCACTATGTCTTTGGCGACTGGACTGGTACTCAAGGGACGCCGCAGGGACGCCTGCTCGTCGCGCGCCGCCCGGCCTCGGGCACCGGTCGCTGGACCATTGAGCCCTTGCGCGTCACGGGATCCGGCAAGGCGTACGGTTGCGTGGCCGCCTTCGGCCAGGACGCGGACGGTGAGATTTACGTGCTGACCAACGGCTCCACGACCCTGACCCCGGGACGCGGAAAGGTGTGGAAGCTCGCCCCGCCCGAGCCGGTCGTCGCGAACCCCTGAACTTGGTTCTGTTCTCCGCATGCGTGGTCGTTTTTCGCGGACATTGTTCACCGGCTTGGGTGTTTTTCTGTCGCTGGGGTTCCCGACAAGTTCACGCGCTGCGGACGCCCCGAAAACCGATCCGGGCGCGATCAGCACTGGGCCCACGGTCACCTTACGCCTCATCGCCGAGGGGCTGGATCAACCGCTGGCCGCTGTTCCCCTGCCGGAGGGGGGCGCGTTGGTCGTCGAGCAGACGGGACGCATTCTCGCGCTCGATGCTGCGGGCAAGCGCCGGGAGGGCGACCTTCTTGATCTGCGGCCGCGTCTTTGCCCTCTGAATCACGGCGCCTTCGACGAGCGGGGCCTGCTGTCGTTGGTCCTGCATCCGTACTTCGCGCGGAATCGC
>JANXMD010000710.1 GCA_025354845.1 Verrucomicrobiota bacterium
CCGCCGGGGCCACCGGGACCGCCGGGACCGCCGGGCCGCGGCGGACGGTTGCCGAACGAGGGCTGGCCACCGAAGGCGGGGCGTCCACCAAAGCTTGGGCGTCCACCAGGACCGCCAGGACCATCGCGGCGAGGGCCACGACGGTCGCCGCGGCCTTCACCCTCGGTTCCTTGGTACTTCGCATACCGGTTCGGGTCTTCGGGTTTCTGGGCCCACGCGGGCAGGAAAGCTTTTTCGAGGTCGAGATTCAAATCCAGCGGTTCGCTCATAGAGATAAAAGGCCCCGCGATGTACGCGGGGTTCGTCATAAAAATGCGCGCGGACGATGCGGGGCGGGTTTTGGAAAAGCAAGTGCCGCGAAAGGTCGTTTTTTGAGCGGATCAGCGGAAATGCAGTCGGGGCGTCGAGAACCTCCTGACGTTCCGCGAGACACTTCCGTCTTGCTCCAGTGCGCCGCGGTTCCGGAAGCTGAAGCCATGGACGTCCCTTCATCCAGTGGAATCCGCCCGACCGAAGGCTGGCGCCGGTGGCTTGCCATTCCCGAGGTGCCCCGAGTGCTTCCGTTCGCTCTCTTCCTGATCATCGGGTCCTTTCAGGGAAAGGGCTTTGCCGGATCGGAATACTGGCTCTACGCCGCGAAAACGCTGTTGATCGGTGCGATGCTCTGGGCGCTTCGCGACTGGCTGCCGGAGATGAAGTGGAGCTTCAAGATCGAGGCGGTCGTGGTGGGCATCGGCATCGCCGCGTTGTGGATCGGTCTCGACGGAAAGGTCCCGAGTCTCGACGAGCTCTGGGGGCTCACCCGCAAACTGGTAACCGGCAAACCACCGGAACCCCCAAAGCCGGAGACGCCTTGGAATCCACTGGAATTCTTCGGTGACGCGCCGGCTCTGGGATGGGCCTTCGTAATGGTGCGCGTTCTCGGACGCTCCCTCGTAGTGCCGCCGTTGGAAGAGGTGTTTTATCGCTCGTTCGTCTACCGCTATCTGGCGAACCCCAAATTCTTCGAACTCCCGCTCGGGGCTTGGCACACCATGGCCTTCGTGGTCACCAGTCTGATGTTCGGGTTCTCCCATCCCGGCCAATGGGTTCAGGGGATTGTCTGTGGCATGGCCTTTCAGGCACTGGTGATTCGCAACCGCCGGCTCGGCGACGCGATGCTGGCCCACGCCACCACCAACCTGATCATCAGCGTTTATGCCATCGCCACTCGGCAATGGCAGTTCACCTGACACGGTGAATCTCTCTGCTTCCCTTGACTCCGGCCTGGAAGCCGCGCCTCCGTGCGTGGTGTTCGAGGATGCACATCTCCTGGTGGTCGAGAAGCCGTCGGGATGGAACACTCACGCGCCGGCTCCGCATGCCGGCGAGGGACTCTATGATTGGCTGCGGCACCGGGAACCTCGGTGGGCGTCACTCGCCATCTTGCATCGCCTGGACAAAGATACCAGCGGCCTGATGGTCTTTGGCAAGTCGGCGGAGGCGAACCGGTCCCTGACCGCGCAGTTCACCGACCGAGCGGTCGACAAACGGTATGAATGCGTGACCGACCGGCCGGTGGAAGGGGATGACTTTCGCGTCACGACCTCGATTCGTCGCGAGGGTATCCGCTATCAGGCGGTTTCCGCTTCGGTGGGTGGTGAGCCGGCGGAAACGCTGTTCCGGGTGATGCGACGCCACGCGGGTTTTACCTGGATCGACGCCGAACCCAAAACGGGGCGAACGCATCAGATCCGCGTCCACGCCGCCAGTCTCGGTTGGCCGTTGCTGGGCGATCCCCTTTACGGTGGCACGGTGGCGGGACGGTTGCATCTTCATGCACGGCAGTTGGCCTTCAAGCATCCGGTCACCGGAGAGGAACTGGCGTTCGAACGCCCCGCTTCCTTTGCGCCGGAGGAGTTGACGACACCGGCCAGCGTGGCATTTCGGAATGCCTTCATCGATCCCAGTCAAACCAGCGCCTTCCGTTGGATTCATGGGACGGCGGATGGGTGCCCCGGCGTGTTCGTGGATCGGTTGAGTGACTGGCTATTGATTCAGAGCGACTCCGAGGAGGCCGCGAATACGTGGTGGTCGCGGACCCAGGCGTCGCCGGAGGTCGTGCGGCAGGGCATTCGAGGGGTCTATTTCAAACGTCTCAATCGGCATGTCCGCGGCAGCACCGTTCCGCAGTCGTGCCCGGTCCGCCTGGATGGCGACGAGGCGCCGGCGGTGTTTTTAGCTCGTGAAAATGGCCTGACGTTTGAGTTCAGCTTTTCGGAGGGCTATTCGGTCGGCCTGTTCCTGGACCAGCGTGACAATCGTCGCCGTTGCCTGCGCGGTCATGTGGCGGCGGGATTCTCACTCGTGCCGGAAGCGGCTGGAGAGCGTCACTGGCTCAACTGTTTCGCCTACACCTGTGGCTTCAGCGTGGCGGCAGCGGCGGCCGGTTGGCGGACCACTAGCCTGGACTTGTCGCGCAAATACCTCGACTGGGGACGTCGCAATTTCACCGCGAGCGGACTGCCGCTTGAAGGGCATGACTTCCTTTACGGCGACGTGTTCGACTGGCTCCGACGGCTGGGAAAAAAGGGCCGGCGTTTTGGGGCCGTGGTGCTGGATCCTCCGACCTTCTCTCGCTCCAAGGAGCATGGCGATTTCCGGGCCGAGTCCGACTACGGCGCCTTGGTGACTTCGGCGTTGAAGGTGCTGGAGCCGGGTGGCGTGCTGCTGGCGTCAACGAATGCGGCGCGCCTGGAGCCGGACCGCTTCCTGTTTGACGTCCAGAGTGCCGTGGCGGCTTCGGGACGTCGCGTCCTCCAACAGCACTATGTGCCGCAGGGGGCGGATTTTCCAATTTCCCGGGAGGAGCCGGCCTACTTGAAGACCGCGTGGTTTCGGATTTCCTGAACTGAGGGATGGGGACGCCGCAGCATTGAATCGGGCGGATTTCCGGACCATGCTCGCCGCACGTGGATCTGCCCCTGGCCATTCTGCTGCCACTGCTGGCGCTGCTCGCGTCGGCCAGCTTTTTCTTTGCCGCGGCGGAATCGGCCCTGTTTTCGCTCGGGCTCTGGCGCGCCCGTCGCCTGGCTGAGCGCGAGGATCCTCGCGGCCCGGTGGTGCTCGAGCTGCTGGGACGGCCCGACGACCTGCTCGCCACGCTCGTTCTCGGCAATGCCTCCGCGAATGCCCTGTTAACCGCCGTTGCCCTGCTGGCGGCGCTGCACGGCAGCTGGAACCTGGTGGCGGTGATGCTCGGAATGTTCATCGGCCTCCTGCTGTTGTGCGAGGTGACTCCGAAGGCGCTCGCCGTTCGCCAACCGGAAGCCTGGGCGCTCCGGGTGTCGCGCGGGATGCGGTTTCTCGTGAGGGTCACCGGTCCGGTTCGCCGCGTGGCGCAGGGCTGGATCGACACCCTGCTGCGGCTTCTCACGGCCAAACGCCAGGGTGCGGCTCTGCAGGTTTCGGATGAGGAATACGCCGACTTGGTCGAGTTGGCGCACCAACAAGGGGCGCTCCAGACTTCGGAAAAAGAACTGATCCTCCAGATCCTCTCGCTCGACGAACGCGCGGCGCGTGATGTCATGCGTCCGCGGGCGCAAATGGTGTGTCTGCCCGACGACCTTGCTCCCGAACTGCTGATCGCCGAGGCCCGCAAGGCGCGTTATCACCGCATTCCGCTCTACGACGAGACACCCGACAACGTGGTCGCCGTATTGAACACGAGAACCCTTTTGCTGGATCCGGACAGCGGGTTGGACGAGGCGTTGGAGTTCCCCTCGTTTGTGCCCGAGAGCATGAATCTGCTGAACCTGTTCCAATCCCTCCAAGTGCAGCAGCGCGGCCTGGCCATTGTCCTGGATGAGTTTGGCAGCCCGGCCGGCCTGATCACCCTGGAGGACATTCTGGAGGCGGTCGTGGGACCGATCCGCAACGAGGGCGAGGCAGAAGGGTGGGTCATTGAAACGCTTGGACCCCGACGCTGGCGGGCCAATGGATTGATGAGGATTGACGATTTTCGCCGCGCGTTTCCGGCGCTCGCGAAGGTCAATGGGGTCGACACCGTCGGTGGCTTGGTGGTGGCTTTGGCGGAGGTCGTCCCGGCGGTGGGCGACTCGGTGCATTTCAGCGGCCTGCGTTGGACGGTCCAGGCGGCCGACGATCGTCGGGTGCGTGAGGTCCTGATCGAGGTGGAGGGAGGGACCCCGTGATGTCCTTGATGCTGCATTGGGGGACGCTGGCGTTTTGGCTTGGGTTGTCTTTCTTCATGTCGGGCATGGAGTCGGGCGTCATGGCGCTCAGCCGACTTCGCATTCGGCAATGGATGCGGGAAGGGAAGCCACAGGCGCCGATCCTTCTGGGCTACCTGGAGCATCCGGAGAATTTCCTGTGGACGATCCTGGTCGGCAACGCGGTGGCCAATTTTGCCGCGGTTGTGGTGATCGTGACCGATTTGCACGCCGTCGCCGGCGATTCTCCCTGGATGTTCTGGACGGCCTTCGCGGTGGTGATCGGGATGATCTATGTCCTCGGCGAGCTGCTTCCCAAGACGCTCTTCCGGATGTTTCCGAACCGCTTGTGCCTCCGACTCGTCGGGGTCTTTCGTGTCATCCATTTGGCGCTTTCGCCGCTGGTGCGCCTGATCGAAGGGTTCGCCGGACTGCTTCTGCGGTTGACGCGCGGGCAGGCGCTCTCGGCAAACTTGTTTGGAAACCGTGAAGAATTCAGGGCGCTGATGCTGGAGTCGGGGGCCGCGCTGCGACCCGAAGAACGCACCCTGATCAACCGTGTGCTGGACTTGCAAACGGCGACAGTGGGACAGGTGGCGACTCCGCTGGATCGTGCCGACACCGTTCGGGCTTCGACGCCGCTTCCCGACCTGCTCGCACTGTGCCGAAGGCATCAGCATACCCGCATCCCAGTGTGGAGCGAAGGCCCGGGTCCGCGGCGTGTTCTCGGTGTGGTGAGCCTGAAGAATATCCTCTACACCGAGCCGGATCCCGCCCGGCGGACGGCGAAGGACTACCTGCGCCCCGCGATGTTCCTCGATGCCTCCATGCGGCTTGAAGATGCCCTCCAGCGGCTGCAACGCAGCGGCGAACACCTCGCGGTGGTTGTCGACTCGAACCGCAACGAGGTGGGGCTGGTCACGTTGGCGGACATGCTTCGCGTGCTTTTCGGAAAGGTGTCCTTGTGATCGCCGCCTGGACCCTTGATGTGGACCTGTTGCTGACGCTCACCGCGAAGCTGGGGTTGGCGTTGGTGCTGGTGCTGTTCAATGGCTTTTTCGTCGCCGCCGAATTGGCCTTGGTGAAGATCCGCGAAGCGCAGCTCGACGCGCTGGTCGCCCGCGGGCGCCGTGCCGCACGCGTCGCCCGCACGCTGAAGGCCAACATCAATACCGCCATCAGTGCCACCCAGCTCGGGGTCACGGTGGCCAGCCTCGCGCTGGGACGCTTCGTGGAGCCGGTCGCTGAGGCGGCGGCGGCGCCGCTGCTGGCACGGCTCGGACTGTCGCAACACCACTGGCTGCTCGAAAGCGTGTCCTGGCTCGCCTTTCTCACCACCACGTTCGTCCTCATCATCGCCGGCGAAATGGTTCCCAAGGCCATCGCCATCCGACAGACCGAGTCGGTGGCCCTCAGTCTCTCGATCCCGTTGCAGTGGTTTCTGCGTGCGACCCATCCCCTGATCTGGGCGATCGACACCACCGCGGCCTGGCTTCTGAAGCTGCTCGGCATCGAGGGCGGTCTCGGGGAAGGGGCGCATTCCGAGGAGGAACTCCGGCTGCTGTTCCTGGCGGGCGGCACCGCCGGCGCCGGCGGTGGGGTCGCCACCGCGTCCGATCTGAGGCGCGAACTGATGCTCAATGCACTCGATCTGCGCCGCCGTGTGGTGGCAGAGGTAATGCGCCCACGACGTGAAATCACTCCCCTGAGCACGACGGATTCCATCACCGAGTGCCTCGAGATCGCTGAACGCACTCGCTACAGTCGCTTTCCACTTTGCGAGAGCGGCAACCTGGACCGCACCCTGGGCGTGGTGCACGTCAAGGACCTCTGGGCGCAACGGCAGTTCGCGCAAACCGGGGCGGACCTCCGTTCGGTCATTCGCCCCGTGATCTACCTTCCCGAAACCGCGCGGCTTGACCGTCTCCTGCAACGGTTCCTGGATCGGAAACTCCACTTCGCCCTGGTGGTGGACGAGTACGGGGGCACCACCGGCATGGTTACCTTGGAAAATGTGCTCGAGGAATTGGTGGGTCAGATTCAGGACGAGTTCGATCACGAGAAGCCGCGCATCGTGCGCAAGGGCGATGCCGAGTGGGAACTCGATGGCACGCTGCCCTTGTTCGAACTGGAGGAACTGGTTGGGCACTCTCTCGAAGCTCCGGAAATCACCACCGTCAGCGGCTGGGTGACTCGCCAATTGGAAGGGTTCCCGCGTCGTCTGGATCGCGTTGCGGTCGGTGGATTCGATCTGGTGGTCGAGGAGCTCGATGGACTGCGCGTGTCGCGTTTGCGTCTGATCCGTCGCCGTGCTCCCGACGGTGGATTAACCGACCGCTCACCCTGAAGTCCTCGTGCCGCGCTGGGCGAGAAGCAGCACGGCCAGTAGGATCATGGCCGCCGCTAGAGCCATTCCCCGGGCACCGGACCGCGCCAGCGCTGAGACGAGAAACGCGCCAACCAGAGCGGGCAGCACTAGATCGCCGCCGCGGCGGATCTCTTTCACCGGACGCTTGCTGAGGACCCAGGGCGTGTTGAGCACGTGGAGCAAGGCGGCGGTTGAGCTCCAGAACAGGGCCACTTGAAGTTCGTGCCACAGGCCGGGCGTGCCCGGTTCCGGTGGCGTGGTGGAGGCAGTCTGGATGGCCAATCCGGTCGCTGCCCCGAGCAGTGCCGTCACCCCGAGCAATTCGATTCCGAAGCAGCGAGTTCCGCGACGCGACGCCAGCAGGGCGCGCGAGAGGTCTCGAAAACAGGGCGCAAGGGTCATCCAGATGGCCAATTGCGTGCTCGAGATGCCGCCGGGAAGCGCGACCCCGACGTCGATGGAGGCAACACCGAGGAAGCGAAGACCGCCCATCGCCACGATCCAGGCCAAGAACGCGGTTTGAAGGCTCGCAGCGACGGCGTTTTGGAGCGGCAGGCGGCAGGCGAGGCCCAGGACAGCGCAAATGGCCGATGCATGCCAAAACCAGGCGGCCATCCATGCCGGCGCCGCCGGCATTCCGGGAAGCCAGGGAGAGAGGAGCTCCAGCACCAACGCTCCGGTCAACGCCAACAGCGCGGTGTGACGCCAGCGGCTC
>JANXMD010000717.1 GCA_025354845.1 Verrucomicrobiota bacterium
CCTTGCAAGATCGACTTGAGCGCGCGGTCGGCGTCCGAGGCCAGCGCGGTGCCTTCGTCGGCGACCTTCACGCCCTCGGTGGACGCCGCCAGCGCCTCGTGTTCCTCTGGCGGCCGGTGCTGGACCTGCTCGGGATGTGGTGGTTTACGCGCCGCCGATTCCTTCAGGTGCGATCGCGCGAGCTCCTGGAGGCGGGCCGTGGCTGAGTCGGCCGGAGTTTCGATTGGATCCCGTGGGCCCACGCGTCCTCCGCTACTGCTGGTGGTCTGGGTGATCGGGGTCCTGGCTGCGTGGCTGGGCGTCCGGGGACTCAACGAACCTGACGAAGGCCGCTACGCCGAAATCGGCCGTGAGATGGCCGGTGGCGCCGGTTGGGTGATTCCGCATCTCAATGGTTTCCCCCATTTTCAAAAGCCGCCGCTGCTCTACTGGGCGACCGCGCTCAGCTTCAAGTCCTTCGGCGTCACCGAATGGGGAGCGCGACTTCCCTCGGCCCTCGCCGCTTTGGGAACCACGTTGGTGACTTGGGCGATCGGCCGTCGACTGTTCGGAGCCGGGGTGGCCACCACTGCGGCACTGGTGCTGATCGGCGGCCTCGAGTTTTTCGGCCTCGCCCGAATGCTCACCCCCGACATGTTGATGACCTTCTGGATCACGGCCTCCATTGGGTGCCTGGTCCACGCGATGGTGCCCGGTGACGACGGTCGGGAATCGTCGCCGGGTTGGAAGTGGGCTTTCTTCGTGTGTCAGGGACTCGGCTTCATGACCAAGGGACCGATGGCACTGGTGGTTCCAGCGAGTGCGGCGTTGGGGTGGTCGCTCGCCGCGCGCCGGAACGGTCACCGGACCCCACTCCCCTGGATCCGTGGATTGGGAATCGCCCTCGCCATTGGGCTGATGTGGTTCGTGGTGATCTCGATCCGCGTTCCGGGATTGCTGGATTACTTCGTGGGCGACGAATTGGTGAAGCGGGTGGCCTCGAAGGCGCACGGCCGTTCGAAGCCATTCTGGTTTTTCATCCCGGTGCTGGTGGGTGGGGCACTGCCGTGGACCGCCTTTTTCCCCTGGGTGATCGGAACCGCGTGGAGGCGAATTCGACAGCGATCCACACGGCTGCTCGCTCCGTGGCAGGGCTTGCTGCTGGGTTGGACGGTGATCCCGTTTCTCGTTCTGTCGGTGAGTGGGTCCAAGCTGTTGACCTACGTGCTCCCGCTCTATCCGGCGCTGGCGCTGGCGCTGGCCGTGGCCTGGGATCGGCACGCGGCTAGGAAGGGACCTGGCGGACGCTGGGCCTGGCGGATGGCGGCGATGCTGCTCGCCGTGATTACCGCCGCGCTGTTGGGCATTCGGTTCACCCGTTTTGGCGGCATGGCACCGATTTGGCCGCTAGCTTTTCCGTTGTTTCTGGTCTTCCAACTTATCCGCCAGCGTTGGGGGGCGACCGCGGAGGATGACTTGGCACGGATGGCCGTGGCGGCATCTGCGGTCTGGATCGCCTCGACTTTGCAGGTCCCCGCCGTGAATGCCACGCTCGGTCGCCAGGCGTCGATTCGGGAATTGGCGGCCAAGGCCCGCGACTACGCCGGAACGGATGGAGCGGTTTTTAGCTATGACGTCCGGGCATGCGGGTTTGGGTTTTATCTGGATCGGGTGATTGGCATCCGCGCCTCCGAGGCGGATTTGGTCTTGAAACCAACCCCTGAGGAATCGCGGCGTCTCATCGAATCCGCAGCCGATGCCGCTCGGCTCGCCGCCCCAGGGAAGCCGGTTTGCGGTCTGACCACCCGGGAGCATTGGGGCACCGACTTCACGAAACCGGACTGGGAAGAACTCGGTCGCGCCGGCGCGTTTGTGTTGATCGGGCGCCGGGCTCCTGAAGCAAGTCGGTGACCTCCGCGGCAGGCTCAGCCCTGCGGTGATTTCATTTTCTCCACCAGGCGGGTGGTCGACTTGCCCTCGACGAAGCGGATGAACTCGATGCGACCTCCCGCTGACTCCACCGCCTGACGCTCGTTTTGATCGATGGTGTCGAGGGTGTAGTCACCGCCCTTCACGTAAATGTCGGGACGCGCCACCTTGAGGAAATTTACCGCGCGCATCTCGGGGAAAATGCAGGCGCCGTCCACGCAGGCGAGAGCCGCCAGAATCCGGGAGCGGTCGGCCTCGGGATTCAGCGGCCGGGTGGGCCCTTTCAATTGACGGACGCTCTCATCGCCGTTGACGCCAATGAGCAGGAGGTCGCCGAGGGACCGCGCGGTCTCCAGGTAGGTAACGTGACCGACGTGGAGCAGATCGAAGACCCCGTTGGTCACCACCACGCGACGCCCGGCGGCGCGTTGTTCGGCGCGCCAGGCAGGCAGGGTGTCGAGGGTGAGGAGCTTGTGGGCGGTCGTCATGAACGAGGGAATCCTCGCCCTGGTGGGCGCCCGCGGGCAAAAAGATTCGCGTCACCGTATTTGGACTGTTCCCGAGTCGTGGACCCCGCATGCTGCATCCGTGAAGCGCGCCCCCAAGCCCCGACGCGAACTGCCGTCGAGCCGTCCACCGCTGGAACGTATGATGCGCATCCATTCGGCAATCAGCAGCGGGAAGCATCCCAACGCGACCACCCTGGCTCGGGACATGGAGGTCACGACCAAGACCATCCAGCGCGATCTGGAATTCATGCGCGACCGGATGGGCCTGCCCGTCGAGTACGTTCCGATCAAGAACGGGTATATGTACACGGAGAAGGTGGATGCCTTTCCTACGTTGCAGATCACCGAGGGAGAGCTGTTCGCCATGCTGGTTGCCGAAAAGGCGCTGCAGCAGTATCGGGGCACGCCATTCGAGAAGCGGCTCGTCGGGGCCTTTCGCAAGCTGTCGGAGTCTCTCCCTGAAACGGTGTCGGTCAACCTGGCAGACTGGGAGCAGACCATCTCCTTCCGGACCACGGCCGAGCCGATGGTGCATCTGCCCATTCTCGATGCCGTGGCGCAGGCCATGCAGCGGCGGCGGCAGTTGAAGCTCACCTATCGCAAGCCAGGCTCGCCCAAGGCCGATGAGCGGATCGTGGATCCGTACCATCTCGCGAACGTGAACGGCGATTGGTACCTCTTCGCTTACGATCACCTGCGCAAGGACCTTCGCACCTTCGTTCCCGCGCGAATCGTGTCCGCCGAACCCACCGGCGTGACCTTCAAACGTCCCGACCGCTTCGCCCTGGAGCAGCGGTTGGCGGGCAGCTTTAATGTCCATTCCAGGGAGGGCGACTTCCAGGTGGTGGTCCAATTCGACGAGTCGGTGGCCGACTACATCCGGGAAAAGCGCTGGCATCCCTCCCAAAAGCTCGTGGAAGTTCCGGGTGGGGGCGTGGAACTGCGGTTGCGGCTGGGGAGCCTCTCGGAAATTCGTCGATGGATTCTGGGGTGGGGAGGATCTGTAAAGGTGCTTGAACCCAAGGAACTTGTGCAGTCCGTTCTGGAGGCGGCTCAGGCGCTGATTCGCGCGCATCCGACCGCCTGAGCGGCGTCCCTGTAACGAACTG
>JANXMD010000757.1 GCA_025354845.1 Verrucomicrobiota bacterium
GAACGAGATGTTTGGTCCTGCGGCGGGGTTCGCGAGTCGAGAGCGCGAGAGGACTCACGCACTCCAGGACGCTGTCGCGCTCATCCATCTAGCCGCCGAGGGAACGAGGCGGATCCTGGGGACGTATGGAAGGCACCCAAGCCGATGGACTCCGAACGGTCTCGGAGTGCGGCAGTCCTCTGCCGCTCTGGCTGGAAACGGGAGGTGAAAGAACGAGATGTTTGGTCCTGCAGCGGGGTTCGCGAGTCGAGAGCGCGAGTGGACTCACGCACTCCAGGACGCCGTCGCGCTCATCCACGTAGCCGCCGAGGGAACGAGGCGGATCACACCGGTTGTGGAATGGTCCCCGCCTGTGGATTCGGGCGCGGGATACGTGGGGGCCAACCCGCCTTGTTTCCTCGGAGACAATCCGAGCTCCAATTTGTCGATCATCCAGTTGTCGCTTGCGGCGTGGTCCCTTCGTGAACAGGTTGGCCGCACACCATGAGGGAGGAGGCGATTTTGGAGAGGCCACCGGCACGAACTCGGATTCGTCGGCGAATCCTCTGGGTTGCAATTCTCACAGGCACCATCGCGCTGGTCGTCCTGCTCTGGGGTACCCTGAACCGCGAACCGCGGTATCGTGGCAAAACGCGCGCCCAATGGTTTCCCTACCTTTGGGATCTTTCCAAAGGCCCACTTCCGGGAGCCGCGCTTACCAACGGAGCTCTCGAATCATTTCCGGTGCTGTGGGCTGCTCTGCGGGCTGAAGCGCCTGGTTGGGCGCCGCAGTATCACACGCTATACGGATCGCTCCAGTCCTGGGTAGGCCTGTCTCTTCCGCCCGCGGTGGGTGACGTGTACCTGCGAACCAGGGCGGCAAATGCCGTGCTTCGCAGCGCGGCGTCACCTCCATTTGCCAAACTCGTGGTGTCAAATTGGGAGGATCTGCCTTCGAGCGTGCGCTTTGACTTGGTGAGGGCCCTCGCGACCGAGGATCGATTGCAGCCCCTGGTCGCTCGCATCGGGGAAAATCTGCACCCGATTCTGAGCGGAATGCTGACCGACACCAACCTACACCTCCAAACGCTGGCCGCCTATTCACTCCTCCGCGCACCTGGATTGTCCGAAGACGATCTGCGACGGATTGCGCGTCTCGGAAGGCAGCGTTCCTCAGGAAAGGTGAATCCCAACCACTACCTAATGCGGCTTGGTCTCTACCGGGGAGCCGGGCGAGCTGAACGCCGCGTCCTCGCGGACGTGCTGAGCGAAGGGCAGATGGTCGCGGAGGATCGGTTCCAATTGCCGCTGTGTTTGCTGGATCCGGATCGGTATCCACCGGCGCAGTATTGGGAATCCACTGGAAACCTTCAACGCGACTGGACCCGCCGCCGCGGCGTCGGGGAGTTGATCGCCTTCGTCTCCCAGCCAACCGAAGAGATTCCCCCCGACGAACTCGCGACCTGGTTGGGGAATTATCTCATTTCGGATCTGGAGTCCGCAACTCACGCCGATCGGGCGGTGGTCATGAATCAAATCCTAGAAGCTGAGCGTTTGGGATTCCTGTCCAACCTGAGCAGTGGACTTGGCTCGCGTTCACGTTGGCTGGACGGGTTGGCGGAAGGGTTTTCCGCGTCGTCACCGCGCGTCCGGTTGGCCGCGGCCATGGCCATTGTTCGTCTTCGCGGCACATCTCTCGCATTTGTCGCCGCCGCCACCTCGGCGCTGCTCAGGGGGCAGGATCCCGAGGTCATGTTGCGCATCCTGACCGCGGCAAAGGTGGTTCCGGCGGAAGTCGCATCGCTCGTGCACACGCTCGCGGCCGGGGAGATGCCGGACGGATGGCGGGAGGTTCCCAGAGGTTTATCCGAGGCGGCTCAGGCCTTGGTCACGGCTGCGGCATCCTCAAACTAGGGGGTGAAGTGCAGAGTGGGGACCACTCTCAGACGGGCGCGCCAGCAAATCAACGGGTGGGGCGGTGCTGCTGCGTCGCCGTGACTGTCCGTTCTGCGCGAGCGAAACGCCGCAGGACGTGAAGCAGGGTTCCTATCCGTGGAGGCGAAACGAGGTGGCGGTGGCGTTCCTCCGTCCGGGTGGCCACGACGGCGCGTCACTGGTCGTGGGGAAGTGTGGGCAGACCATCAGCTCGGCCCCACCCTGATTTATGGGGCGTTTTCATTTTTCTGAAACTTTGTGCGAACCGCCGGGTTTGGTTCTGCGTATTTGATTATGAACTCGACGATGACGATGACTTCCGCGGCGACTCCGGCCTTTTTGCAAACCTTGACCGCCCCGCGTGACGCTGCACGCCCGGTGGTTCGCACCGTGGGGACCAAGCGCCCGACTGCCATTTGGCCGGCAAAGCAGGAGGAGCCGGCGCTGTGGCGAATCAGCCTGGAGGCCACACGCGACTCTCTCGCCGAACGCGTGCTCTTTGGTGCCGTGGCGGTGCTCAGCTTCGGAAGTATCACCTGGCTGGGCATGGTTACCTGGCAGTTCCTGCTCGCCTGGCAGGGAATGGCCGACGGCATGCGCTCGCTGCTGATGTGAGCCCTGCATTTCGCGGCGCCAAGAATTTCGGAGGAACATACAGTTGGGGGGAAGGCCACCGGTCTCCGGTGGCCTTCCTTTTTTTGTCCTCGAGACCTCGAACTTGAGGATCCGACTGGGAGGGGTAGAACCGGCGCATGAGCGATCCGCAATCTCCCGAGAAGGAAGCGACCCAATCAGCGGTGGAGTCGTCCGACACTCCGGGAGAACCCTGGCGCTGGTGTCCCCAGTGCGGTCACGAATTGCACAACGAGAAGTGCAAGCTGCGGTGTCCGCATTGCCACTACTTCATGAGTTGTTCCGATTTCGACTGAACCGCGATCAGTCCCGGAGGAATACAATCCGCTTCCTTCACCGACGGAATACGCGCTAGGCTCACTCCTGTTTGCGATGCCTTGAGGCGTCGCGAGTCGGATTCCCGTTGGTTTCAGTTCACCCAGTTTCTTTACTCATGAGCGTCCTCGTTGTCGGCACCACCGCCCTTGATTCCATCAAGACCCCGAAGTCTGAGAATCCCCGCCTGCTGGGGGGATCGGCTAGTCACGCCGCGGTGGCCGCGAGCTTCTTCGCCCCCACCAAGCTGCTCGGTGTCGTGGGTGAGGATTTCCCCAAGCCCTACATCAAACTCTACGAACGCCATGGCATCTGCACCAAGGGCCTGGAGCGCGTGAAGGGTGGTCAAACCTTTCACTGGCACGGCGAGTACGAGGTCAACATGAACAACCGCCGCACCCTGAACACCGTGCTCGGGGTCATTGAAAACTGGTCACCGAAGCTCCCGGGCGACTACGAGACCACCCCCTTCGTCCTGCTCGCCAACATCGCCCCGGCGATTCAGCAGAGCGTGCTCGACCAGTTGTCCAAGCCGAAGTTCGTCATCGCGGACACCATGGATCTGTGGATGAACATTGCACTCCCTGACCTTCTGAAGCTCCTCAAGGGAATCGACTGCCTGGTGCTGAACGACAGCGAGGCACGTCAGCTCGTCGAAGAGGATAACGTGGTCAATGCGTTGAAGAAGATTCACAAACTCGGGCCGAAGTACGTGATCATCAAGAAGGGCGAGCACGGCTCCATTCTGTCCGGGCCGAAGGGACTCTTTGTCGCACCCGCTGTCCCGTTGACCAAGGTTGTCGATCCGACCGGCGCGGGGGATTCTTTCGTGGGCGGG
>JANXMD010000813.1 GCA_025354845.1 Verrucomicrobiota bacterium
TCCCGAGCCGTGGGAGGGTAAGGACGGTGCCCTGCGCTGGTTCGAGGTGACCCGACGGCGCATCGCCCGGCCCGACGGCACGCGGTTTCTTCTGGGTGTGGCCACCGAGGTGACGGCGCGGAGGCAGGCGGAGGAGGATCAGCGGCGCGCAATTGAAAGCGCGGACGCAGCCAATCGGGCAAAAGGCGATTTTCTCGCGCGGATGAGTCACGAGATCCGGACGCCCATGAACGGTGTCATTGGCATGGTGAACCTGATGCTCGGCACCCGGCTGGCGCCCGAGCAGCGGGACTTTGCCGAGACGGCGTTGCGATCCGCGGAAGGATTGCTCGCGATCATCAACGACATCCTCGACTTCTCAAAGATTGAGGCCGGCAAGCTGACCATGGAGTCGGTGGATTTTGATCTCCGAATCATGCTGGAGGAATCGCTGGATCTTCTCGCCGAGCGCGCGCAGTCGAAAGGCGTGGAGTTAATGCTGTCGATGCCGCGAACCGCCCCGTGCTGGGTGACCGGAGATCCTGGACGGCTCCGCCAGGTGGTCCTCAATCTCGTTGGGAATGCGGTGAAGTTCACGAACCGCGGCACGGTGGTCGTGGATGTGGCGTGCGAGGAGGTCGCAGGCGCTGAGCCCGTGTTCCGGATCACCGTTGAAGATACCGGGTGCGGCATCCCTGCAGACCTGCTTCAGCGCCTTTTCCAACCGTTCGAACAAGGGGAACAATCTGGAACCCGCAAATCCGGTACGGGCTTGGGGCTCGTGATTTCCAAGCACTTGATCGAACTGATGCGGGGTGAGATCGGTGTGCATAGCGAGCCGCAATGCGGTACTCGATTCTGGTTTTGCATCCCGCTTCGGCCCTCCCAGGGTCAGCACGTGTCCGGTCTGCCGGATTCGCGCCTCGCGGGGATCCGGGTGGCGATTCTCGCTGGAGGTTTCCGCTTGCAGCAGGTGCTTTCCGAATTGGTGCAAACCGTCGGCGCCGTTGTGAGTGGAACCTACACGGAGGGGTCGGTTGCGATGGAGTCCTTGCATGCCCAGGCGAAGGCGGAATTGGCGCCCCAGGTCGTGCTGCTCGACGAGCACGCGGGGGCTATCACCTCGGCCGACTGGATCCGCCTGATCCGCGCGGATCCGATGCTGCGAGAAATCCGGATCATCCAGCTCTTGCCGCTCGCGCACTCGGCGGCCGCCTCCTCGATGGTATCGCGGGCCGGCGATGGGTTCGTCTTCAAGCCCGTGAAAGCAGCACTGCTAGCGGATCGCATCGCCACGGTCCTCGCAGCTCCAGTGCACGTGGCACCGGAGCCGCCGCCGGCGCGGTCGGCCGCGAATCTGCATCCAGACCTGCCGATGAATCTGGAGTTCGTGCCCGCCCTTAAACGGGAGCGCGAAACGGGCTCTGCTCCTCCGGAACGGGGAGGAGGCAAGACGGCTGCGAACATTGCCGAGGATCGGGCCAAGGAGCTGGAGGCCGTTCCGGAAGGGCTCACGCGGCTTCCGGTGTTCCTGCGAATCCTCATTGCTGAGGACAATCCCACCATTCAGAAGCTTGCGGTGTACGTGCTCAAAAAGCTGGGATGCGAACCCACCGTGGTGGTCAACGGGGCCGAGGCCCTGGTAGCGCTCGAAAAGGGAACGTTCGACATCATCCTGATGGACTGCCAGATGCCGGAATTGGACGGCTTTGAGGCGACGCGCCGGATCCGTCGAGCTGCCGCTCCGTGGGCCTCCATTCCCATCGTCGCGGTGACCGCCGCCGCGATGATCGGAGACCGCGATCGCTGCATGGCGGCAGGGATGAACGACTACCTGACCAAACCGTTGCGCCCCCATGATTTGCGTGCAGCCCTGTTGCGAAATCTACCCAAACGTCTCCGCGACACGCTCGCAGGCCAGTCGGTCGACGACCATCTCGACCGTTCGGCCCGCGAGGAACTGATTGCCGACGATGCCGAGGGTGGAAAGGCCCTCTACCTTGAACTCGGCGAGATCTTTCTCACCTCGGTTCCCAAGCTGGTGGCGGACATCAACCTCGGTGCAGCCGATGGGAACTTGGAAAAAATCCGAATCGCTGCGCACACCTTGAAGGGGAGCTGCGCGGCCATGGGGGCAAAAAAGCTCGGGGGACTCACTCGCTTGCTTGAATTGGCGGCCCACCAAGGGGAAACCGAGCAGGCGCTCCG
>JANXMD010000820.1 GCA_025354845.1 Verrucomicrobiota bacterium
TGACCCCGGGCGGCTCGTCGACCTATGGCAAGGCGGATCCGAACCTTCAAACCTACACCCGCGACGGGATTCCACCGCAACACCTGTTGCCGGCCGTTTTGTACCGAACCCAGGTGCCCAACGAACGATTTCCCGACACAAGCGGGGACGTCGTGCAGTGCTCGCCGTTGATCCGGAGCATCGCGTGGAAGGCGTTCCGAACCGACGGCAATCTCATTGCGTCCGAATTGATCGATCCGCTGTTTCGCTGGGTCGGCCCCGAGTTTCCGGCCTCGCCGCAACTGGAGCTCTATCTCGTGGACACCCAACCCGTGGTCCGGGGCGCGCGCTATCGCTACTGGCTCGTTCGCTTCTCGGAACTCGGTGAACCCGTGCAAATCGTTCCTTGCGGGGAAGTCACGGTGAAATCGCCATGAAAGCCTGGTTCGCCATCGTCTGCGCACTCGTCCTCGCGGCCATTCCTGTGGCCCGGGCACAGGTCGCGACGGTCCAGATCGGAGCGTCGTCGCGGATCGTCGATCTTGCGCTGAGTCCCAACTCTCGCGATCTGGAGAACCACAACGACGCGACGGGAAAACCCGACGTGGTGACCTCCCGAACCGCCTCGATAACGGATGCGTTCGGGAGCGGCACCAGCGCCGCCGTCGCAACCGGACGGGTCGGCTCCCTGCATTGCCGGAGCACCGCTGGCTTCGCTTATTTTGTGCCCAGCACAACCGAGGGCGGATACTCGGAAGTGTCCGCCTCGATCCGGGTCACCGAGTATATCACGGTGACCTCCTCGACCTTGCCCGCGGGCACGGTGGTGGCGTTCTCGATGCGGATGAGTCTCCGCGGGGTCGTGTCCGCCCCATGGTCCGACCAGACCCGGCCCGGCATCACGGCCAACCTGTATGCGGGCATGAGCGCGTCCTCGAGCGTGGACAGCCAGGTCCACAATGTATCGTTTCCCATCAAGCCGCTCCAGGACCCGACGTTCACGCTGCTGGCCAAAGTTGGGGAAACCTTCCTTTTTCGCTACGAACTCGACGCTGGAACTCAGTTGGGTTCAAACATCGCCGACTACCGGAGCATCACCAGTGACTTCTACGGATCGGACTACGGCGCTTATGTGACGGTAACGCCGGTCGATCCCGCAAACGCCGGATTTGTTGCCGCCAGTGGTTACGATTATGCCGCTCCCACCACACCGGGTGCCGCATTAGTCGCCGCACCGTTCGTCGTCGAGACCGCCGCGGAACTAGCCGGCAGCCTCGATGCCGACGCGGACGGGCGCCTCGATTTTCTCGCCGTCGAAAAGGCCACGGGCGTGCGGCGGTTGGGAATTCAACAGGCGGACGGGTCCTTCGTCTGGGCGGAGCCCGCATCGACCGGAGTCGAAGACGTGGCCGGTCTGGGAATCGGGCGGTTCGCGGAGACCGGCAACGCAGAGGGGTTCGCCGTCGCTTCGCCCACCGCCAACCGCGTGCTCCTGTTCAGCGATGCCGCAGGCGATCCCGTGGTGGTTCCTTCAGTTGGTATTGGCCCCAACCTCGCAGTCGGTCTTAATTTTGCGGGCGATGCGGCCGACGACCTCGCGATCGCGACGCAGTGGGACGGCGCGCCCGCGTCGTTCCATCTTTCCGGAATTTATCGAAACGTTGGCGTTCTCGGCCCGATCTATGGGCCTCACGAGGAGTCCGGCGCGTTATCCCGTGGCAACCGCGCGCGGTTCAAAGCCGGGCGACCCTGGATGCTCGGCGCGCTCCGGGAATCGCCGTCCGGACGCGAGTTCGTCGTCCGGCCGATCTTCGGGTTTCCCGGGTTCGCGGACGGTCCCACGCTGGGCGGGCTGGGCGTGGGCACCGAATGGGCTTGGGGCGAATTCTCGACCAACGATTTCGCGTCCTTCTTGTTCTATACGCCGGGACATCCCGAATTGTTTGTGCCCGGCATCGAAGAGCCCTCGCCGTATCAATTCAGTTGGACCGCGGGGATCCCCTACAATCTCGGCCGTGCGATCGCGCGGGTGCTCGTCGTACCTAAACCAGACGGCGCGTTCCTGCTGGTGGTGTTCGGCGACGAGACCACCGCCTCGCTCTATGATTTCGACGGCGTCCACGCACCGGTGGAACGGCAGGCGCTTACGGCACCTCCGGGAAGCTCTTTTTCGGTGGCGGGCGCGTTGGGCAACGGCGAATTCGTTGCCCTTGCGGGGCCTACGGGCGGAGCCGGCGCCTCGACCGGTTGGCAGCATTGGGGCTTCGACGGGACTCGGCACAAGGTGGTCGCGAGCGGCGCCCTGCCAGGTCTTACAATTTCCCAAGGGCGCGCCGATGTCCTTCTGTTCGGAAGCGATCCAGGCCTGAGTCCGGACGTTCCGCTTCTCGGGTCGCTGCGAGTCGGCGATTGGAGCGATGCCGCAGTCCCGACCGGTGCCGTGTTGCGGGTCACCAACGAACGGTTTCTTGGGACCCTCGCCGGGCTCGGCAGTCCGGTGGCGACCGACGTGCCGATGGTGGCTTCGG
>JANXMD010000728.1 GCA_025354845.1 Verrucomicrobiota bacterium
CCCCTCAATTCGGCGGTCGAGGAAGGCGAAAACCGCCGATGGACGCTGATGAACGCAGATGTCGAGAGGGAGGTATCGCTGGATTCCGATTGACGAAGGTTACCCTCCAGGGAGCCGTACTACACGGTGTGTCCATCGGTAGTTTGATCCGCCTTTTGGGATCAACGGTTTCCCGTTGCACGGCGCAGATAGAAGCGTTCGGCATTGCCGCCGAAAATCGCCTCCTGCGCTACCGCGGACGGAGCGGCCCTCAGCGCAAAATCGCGAACCAGCGAGAACACCTGTTCATAGCCCGCTGCCAACAAGCAAACCGGCCAATCGGAACCAAACATCAGTCGATCCGGGCCAAACGCCTCGAAAACCACTTCCATAAACGGAATAAAATCTTCGGGTTTCCACAGCCGATGATCCGCCTCCGTCACCATGCCGGACACCTTGCACCACACGTTCGGGAAGGCAGCCAGTTCACGAATCTGTTCCCGCCAGGGCGACAGCGTGCCCGCCTTGATGAACGGTTTGGCGATGTGATCGAGCACGAAGGCCTGATCGGGAAACTGTCGAACCAGCTGGATGGCAGCCGGAAGTTGCTTCGGAAAGATGAGGAGGTCGTAGGTGAGACCAAATTGCTTTAACCGCGAAATCCCGCGGACGAATTCCTGTCGGACCAAGAACAGGTCATCGGGCTCATCCTGAACCACGTGACGCACACCGACGAAGCGTGGATTCGCCGACAGTTCGGCCAGCGATTCAGCCACCCGGTCGGACCGAAGATCCACCCAACCCACCACGCCGCGAATGCGCGGGTTTTGGGCCGCTAGTTCCAGGAGCCAGCGCGCTTCTGCGACCGACTGATGCGCCTGCACGGCGATCGATCCCCCGAACGCGAGCGGCGTCTGCAAGGCGTCGAGATCGGCGGGCAGCCAATCCCGCTGCAAAGCGGACCCGGCCGGAATCCAGGGATAATCTGCGGCGGAGTACTTCCAGAAGTGCTGGTGGGAATCGAGGCGCATGGCGCTGGTTAGCGGATTTCCACCCCGCCGGGCAAGTCAGGGCTGCTAGCGCCGAACTCCGGACCGGTCGCGAATCCAGTCCCAATCGGTAGTAGGATCCGCCGCGAAGATCCCCCCCGCCCCGCCCTTCACGTTGGGTCGAAGAGTCGCACCGGCCCCCGTGGTCACGGCCCAGCGATGGGTCTCCGTGTGCCCGTCAGCAAAGGTCAGGTTTCCCGCGCCGTTGTGAAAACTCGCCGGAAGATTTCCCCACTTGGGCGCCTCCTCCAAGCGGTTCATGAAGAAGCCGTCGTTGATCGTGTCGGGATGCTCGTCGAGGAAGACGAACAGGTTCGCCGGTCCGGAAAGGTCGGCCTCCTTGAAGCACTGCACGAACGACGGATTGAACTTGTTGGTCAACTCCCCGGGATCGCCCACCAACGAGTTCATGGAGAAGCTTCGCGTCCGAGGGCCCACCAGGGATCGCGACTGATCGGAGGGACACTTGAACACCGGCACGGAACGGCCCAGATACGACCCGAGCTTGCCCTCCGTGAGATAAACGGTGTTGGTATTCTCCTCCGAATCCTCCCAATTCATCACGTGGTTGACCCAATTCTGGCGACGGGCACGGGTCTCACCAACGCCGTGATTTGAAACCAAGCGTCCCTGATGATCATCTGCATACACCTGCCAGGCGAGGTGGAGCTGCTTGAGATTGGCCAGACACAGCGCGCCCTGCGCCTTGGCTTTCGCCCGGCTGAGCGCGGGCAGGAGCATGCCCGCGAGGATGGCGATGATCGCGATGACCACCAACAGTTCGATCAACGTGAAGCCGGTTCGGGCGCCGGAGGGCGAAGGGCGGGGAGTCATCGCAAGGGTCCGTGGAGCGGAATTCAATCCAACGACACCACGGCCTTGATCACCCCGGATTCCGGCTTCAGCCAGACGGGAAAGGCCTCGATGATGCTGGCAAAGGGAGCGTGATGGGTGATCCAGGGCTGCGTGTCGATCTGCCCGGATTCAATTAGCGAAATGATGCGCGGGAAGTCCGGCGTGAGCGCATTGCGGCTGGCCATAAGTGTCAGTTCACGACGGTGCATCACCGGAGCATGCAGGAAGGAGAGTTCGGCCTGGGTGATCCCAACATACACCAACCGGCCGGCGTAGGCGCAGAAACTCAGCGCACCGCTCATGGACTTGTTGGACCCCGTGGCGTCGATCACCACATGCGCGCGCTCGCCGCCGGTGAGGGCATCCAACTGTTCCAACTCGGTGCCATCGCCGCGCGACAGAATGGTGTCGGGAACCCCCATGCGATCGCGCACAAAGGCGAGGCGCTGTTCGTTCATGTCCATGACGATGGTGCGTGCACCCGCCACCTTGGTGAATTCGATTGCCGAGAGTCCGATCGGGCCTGCGCCAATGACCAGTGCGATTTCCCCCGCCTTCAGGAGGCTGCGATTCACCGCGTGACAGCCGATTGCCAGCGTCTCCACCAACGCCGCCTGGTCTGCGGTCAGCCGGTTGGCCGGATGCAGCTTTCGCGCGGGCAGGATCATCTGTTCGCAGAGGCCGCCATCCATCATCACGCCGAGGGTGCGGTGGCTCTCGCAGCAGTTGGTGAAGCCGCGGCGGCAAGAGGAACATTGCTGACAATTGATGTACGGCTCCACCGAGCACCGGTCGCCGACCTGGAGGTGAGTCACCCCCTCACCCACCTCCAACACCTCGACTCCCAGCTCGTGGCCAGGAATGCGTGGATAGCTGAAGAAGGGCATCTTGCCCAAGAAGCCGCTGTAGTCCGTGCCGCAAATACCGACGCGGCGGATGCGGACCAGAGCATCCCCTGGCCCCGGAGAACCGGGCGAGGGAACGTCGATGAAGCGGAACGACTGCGGTTTTTCGAGTTGAAGCGCCTTCACAGGATCAAAACGCGGCTGGCGCGAATCCAGACCCCCTGGATTCCTCGTGACCTCACGAAACACCGTCCGCGGGAAGCCGTATTCTGAACCCGGGGACGGACGCCTGCACGCTCCAAAATCTCCTGCGGCGTTTTCGGCCGGCGCGCGAGCAGTGCACCCGCGACCGCAGGTCGGCCGGTAGCGCGAGGCTCTGCCGAGCGAGGTGCGTCGAGGGCAGGTGGGACGCCTCGGAGCGAAGCGGAACCCGTCCACACGCCCGGCTCACCGGGAGGTTCGCCCTACCGATTGCGCCCTCCCTGGGGCGCACCTTGGCTTCATCCGCGAATCTGGCCGGTGCCGACGCCGATCCACTTATAACTGCACAACTCCTCCAAGCCCATGGGACCCCGGGCGTGCAGCTTGTCGGTGCTGATTCCGATTTCCGCTCCCAGCCCAAACTCCCCTCCATCGGTAAAGCGGGTGGAGGCATTCCAATACACCGCGGCGGAATCCACTTCCGCGAGGAACCGATGCGCCGTCGCCTCGTTTGCCGTGACAATCGCATCGCTGTGGGCGGATCCGTGCCGCGCGATGTGTTCCATCGCCGCCTCGACCCCATCGACGATCCGGACGTTGATCACGTAGTCGTTGTACTCCGTGTCGAAGTCCACATCGGTCGCCGGACGAGCGACCACCGCCATCGCCCCCGCCCCCTGACGGATCAGGGTGAGAGAGTCGGCATCGGCGTGGAATTCCACCTGCTTGGTGAGCAATCGGGCCGTAACCCTGGGCAAAAACGCCGCCGCGATCGACCGGTCCACGAGCAGCGTTTCCGCAGCATTGCAGGTCGAGGGACGGTGGCATTTGGCGTTGAAGACAATGTCCTCAGCCATTGCCAGATCCGCGTCCCGATCTACGAACACGTGGCAAACGCCCTTGAAATGTTTGATCACCGGAACCTTCGAGCATTCGGACACCGCGCGGATGAGCCCTTCTCCACCTCGGGGCATGCACAAGTCCACGTAGCGGGTCAGCGACAACAGTGCGGGAATGGCCTCGCGATCCGCGATCGGCACCACTTGAATGGCGTGCGTCGGAAAGCGTTCCCCCAACGCCTTCCGGCCGGCGTTGACCAGGATGTCCGCAATCAATCGGTTGGAATTCAGCGCCTCCTTCCCGCCGCGCAGGATGGTGGCGTTGCCGGTCTTGAAACACAGGCTGGCGGCGTCGGCCGTCACGTTGGGGCGTGACTCGTAAATGATGACCACCACCCCGATCGGCGTCGCAATCTTGCGAAGGTGCAGTCCGTTCGGGCGGGTGCGCTCGGCCAGCGTCCGGCCGACTGGATCGGGCAGTTCGGCGACCTCACGGAGCCCGTTGGCCATGGCCAGGATCCGAGGGGCATCGAGCGCGAGGCGGTCGAGCATGGCACCGGAAAGCTGGAGCGAACGGCCCACCTCGAGATCCTTGCGATTGGCCTCCACGAGCGCGTCGGTGGCGGCTTCAAGTCCGTCGGCCATGGCCTTCAACGCCTGGTCCTTCTCAACCGAGGTCAAGCGCGCCAATTGACGCGACGCCTCGCGGGCGGCGCGACCGAGCGACTCCATCTGTTCCAAAACAGTCACCCGGCCAGTGTAGTGGAACCCCGGATCAGGCCAAATGCCGAAAATCTTCCCTGGGGATTCGCGGTATCGCCCGAGTTGGGGAAGATTCCCCAAGCCACTTCAAAGTCTTCTCGCTCCGGAACCTCGTCGAGCCCTCAAAGCCCCGGTTTCAGAGCCAACCGGCACCGCCCGTCGGTTCAAAAACCCCAAACCAGAGCTCCCTTTCTCACCGGCGAGAATTTTGAGGCTTGGCATTCCATTCGCTGGAAGAGGGTCAATGGCTGCCGGGAATCTGGCTGGCTTCTTCGGAGTGAAGTTCCATGTTGCGCCATTCAACCACCTCCGTTGAGGCGGGATTCCCGGCAGCCCAATCGGTTCTGGAGTCAGGCCCTAGAGGGTCACCGCCGCCTTCGTGCGGTGCGACTCCAGTGCCGCGGCGAACACTTCGTGGCTGGCCACGGCTTCGTCGGGCGTGACGCAGCCGAACTTTCCACCCAACGCGCCCGCTCGTTCCGCGGCGTACGCGGCCCACATCTGCAGGAAGCAGTCCGGGAAGCCCGGCTCGAAGATCCCACCGGTGATGGTCGGAAATGGGGTTTGGAATCCGAGATCCACCCGCACCCAGCGCTGCTCCTTCTGGCGCTCAAAGATCCAGAGGGTCTTCGGCTCGGCGGTCGAGTAACGCACGCCGCCATCGGTGCCGAGAAACTCCACCCACCAGGTGTTGGTGGCTCCCGGGGCGAGACGCTTCATCTCCAAACGCATTGGAACCTCACGACCGTCCACCGCGACGTCGCAGTGCAGCATGGCATTGTCCCAGGTGTCACACTCGGCCATGCCGCCCTTGCCGTCGGGCCGTTGCGTGTAGATTTTCTGGAGCTGCGCATACACCCGCGTCGGCTTCAGACCGAGCCGGAACGGCACGTGCACCACGTGCATTCCGAGATCCCCCATCACGCCGATTTCCCCGCACGTCTTGACCTGCCGCTTCCAGTTCACCGCCTTTGTCGGATCCAAGTCGCTGGCGTGCCAGAAGCAGGAATGGATCTCCAGCAGCTTGCCAAAGCCTCCAGCCTGGAAGGCTTGAACCGCGCGTTGCACACCGGGCAGGAAGGGGAATTCGCTGGAGCAGCGGACGAATCGGCCCGAGGCCGCGGCGGCGTCGCGGATGCGCCGAGCCGCGGCGAGATCGATGCCGAACGGCTTTTCAGCGAGTAGATCCTTCCCGGCCGCGAGCACATCGAGATACATCCGCTCGTGCAAATTGTGCGGCACCGCCACGTACACCACATCCACCTCGGCGGAGGCCAGGAGTTCGCGGTGATCCTTGGTGAGCAGCTTGACCGTGGGAATCTGCCGAAACCAGTCGAGTAGCTTGTCCTGCAGATCGCAGACGGCCACCAACTCGGCGCGAACCGGGAAATTCTCGAGAACGAACCAGCGACCGAACGCGCTCGCCGCCTCGCGTCCCATCAATCCGCCGCCGATGATGCCCACCCGCATTGGGGTGCCGCCTGCAGTGCCTGTGCTCATGTGGGCGAAACGATGCCCCGCCAGCGCGCACGACCGCAAGCAGGAGTGAGATGAGGAATCGCGACCTCAGAGGAATTCATCACGTCATCGGTCCCGGATTCCAAATCGGAGCCGGCGGCGTGCTCGCTCCGTATGTTCCCTCTAGGAGACGAAGAGGAGGGAAGATTACGAATACGATTACGATTAAGAGGAAAAGGAAGAGGAGCTCAACTGCCCTTCTGCCCAACCTTTTCCCGCAATTCCAGTAACTCGTGCGCTTGGGCAGCGAGGACGCGTCGCAGCTTCTCGTGCTCCTCCTCAACCACGCGGAGACGCTGCAGATGCTTCAAGTGATCGCAAAGCCAGCGCATTTCCGGTGCGCGTTCGCCCGCGTCGCCCGCCTCGGCTATCAACTCGTCTTCGGTCAGCTGGGACTGCGCGAGAACCTCCGCCAGAGGACGGCCCGCAGTGAGATCACGATGGGCCTCACGGAGCCGGCGCGAACTGGTTGACGCGGCACGGCTTGGTCCCGTTGGGATGCCCGGCGCCGGGTCCACGGTAACCTTTGCCCCTTCGAGAACGTTCACCACCACCTGCGGAACAATCCACGAATCAATGTCCTCCCGGATCATCTGCAGTTTTTCTGGATTGATCCGAATCTTCATCAGGCCGCGACGAATGCTCCGCTCGATGTGATTGGCGCTCTCGAGATCGCGGAGGATATTTGCGAACTCCGCCGAGGATCCGGTGCGGCCGAGGTTGTTAATGACGTCGAGATCCACCGCAAAGAGCGCGCGGTTGAACCACCAAATCGGCAGGGCAGGCAGGCCGCGCAGGGCGAAGAGCGACTTGAAGAAGAGCCGCGACTCGTACCGGTCCGGCCGGCACTTGTAGGCGTGGCAGAAGGCGTCGCGGAAATTATCAAACTTGGGCGCTGGCGTCGCGGCACTCATGCGTATCGGGTTCAGACGCGACCGGTGGCGTTGAGGAGACGATCGGACAGATCCGCCACCACCCGGCGAAGTTGTCCATTTTCGGCCTGGAGACGGTCGAGTTCGATTCGCTGCCGCAGATGCGACTCCAGCCAGGTCAAATCCGCGAAGGTTCCCATGTGCTCGACCAGAGCCGGTAGGACATCCTCCTCCCGAATACCCGTCTGCCGGGCGGCCTGGCTTAACGACCGACCGGCGACGATCTCCGCGTGAAGCCGGCGCAGGCGGCGCACCATCAGGGTGCTGCCTTCGCGGGACTCGGAAGGCTCCGAGGTGGGCACAACCGAGTTCCACCTAGGAGTGGAGGCCGGAGCCACGGACGGAAACGACGCCTCTGCTGCCCGCGGGACGACGGATTTGGCCAAAGGGCGAAACAGGCGGTCCAACCGCGTCGCCGTCGCACGGATGCCGAGCGTCTGGCGGCGAAAACTGCGCTCCACCTGATGGCGATTCTCAAAGTCGCCGAGCAGGACCTGGAGTTCATGAATCGTCGAAGACACGCCAATCGCCTGGATGGTCTCGTAGTCGGGCCCGAAGAGATTCCGGTTTCCCAATCCGAATAGCACCGCCAGCGGCAGGGTGAACCGATTTACGGCGCGGCCAAAGACGTGGCGTTCAAAACCCGCGGGCGGGCATCGAGTCACGGCACAATAGGCCTCTTTGAAATTGGAGTACTGCTTCCCGGGATCCGGCATGATGGGAGACTTCGACAACGCGAAGGACGCTGCACTGTCCTCACTGCGTCCGAGCTTTGTCAATCATGCGCGCCCCGCGGGCGATCGAAGCTTGAACAACTGTTCGCCTGCCTTCGGCACCAGCAACACACCCTCGGACTCACGGCCGGCGTAGTCCTCCACGCGGATCGAGCGCCAGTCGCGATAGCCCAGATTGATCTCGCGACAGACGTCCTCCGGAATCCCGGTGGCCAGGGTCAAGCGCGCCCGCGGCGTCTCGATTCCATTCTCATAAGTGCCGGCACCATACACGTGGGTACAGTGCGCCAGCGTGCCCCAAGGCAGGTCTTTGAATTGGTCCCACTGCTTCAGGAAGTAGTCGCGGCAGTGGTAGCCCACCTGCCGGATGCACTTGCCGTGCACCACGCTCACCTCATGGATGTGCGGCGCGTAGAGGATCAACTCCCCACCTTCGGCGAGCACCGGCTCCAGTTTGTACATGGCCTTCGCGCCGACCCAGATCTCGTCGTACATCGGCGACGCGCATGAAAGGACGGTGTGAAAGGAGCGATCCTTCCACACGATATGATGATCGGCCGACAAGGCCGCCGCGCCTGCCCAGGCCGCTTCCGGGGTGCCGGCAAAAATGCCAACCGCCCCGCCATCCTTGGCCACCAGGGCGAAACATTTCTTCGGGACGTTAACCATCGCGCCGGCACGGTCCACGACGGCGCGAACTGGGGTATGCGGATTGCCGATGATTCCGAGATTGGTCACCACCGCACCCAGCCAGTGGAAGAAATTGAGAATGTCGGCGCCGCCGACACCGGGGAACAGGTACTTGTTGCCACCGCTCATCCCCACCACTTCGTGCGGGAATACCGGTCCAACGATGATGACCTCGTCGTACTCGAACAGCCGAGCGTTCACATCGACCGGCACATCCATGGCAAACAGACCGCCTGAAAGGGCACGAATCTCGTCCGCGGGGATAACCCCCAATCGGCGCAAGGCGGCGGGGTTGTCCCACTCGTGGTTGAAGAACCGCACCTTCGAATACCTCGCGCACCACTCATCGAGGGTGATCTCCAACCGTTGGCAGATCGCCGCGTCGGGCATCGGGGGATGGGTTCCGAGCGCGATCAGAATATCGAACGCCGACGCCACCGCGCCAAACTCGGCGAACAAGGCCTTGAACATGGTGCCGATCGGCGCGGTGCGCGTGCCATCGGGGATGATGAGCAACACCTTCTTGCCACGATACTCAGCGGCAGGACAGGCACGCGCCACCAACTGGGCGACTTCAGCGTCGGTCACCAGGTTTCCAGGGGCGGCTATGGCTTCGTAGGTCATATTAAAATTCTGCGAAAAAGTCCGAGTCCAAGCGTTTTACGGAATAGCTCGCCACCGGGGTAACACCGAGATTGTAGTCGATGAGCAAGCGAGAAAGGTAATCCCCGTCGATCAGCACGATTCGCAAATCGATTTTCTCCACAAATTTCCGAGCTGCATCGGAGAACTCGGAGGTGGTGATAAATACTCCCTTCCGAGCCCGCTGTCCCTGAAGTGCTCCTGCAAATTTTTGAATTTCCGGCCTCCCCACAGCTCCAGTCCAGCGCTTGGCTTGGACATAGATAACATCCAATCCAAGGCGATCCTCTTTGATAATCCCGTCAATCCCCTCGTCGCCACTTCCGCCAACTGCACGTCCGGCATCGGTCAGTGTCCCCCCGTATCCCATCGCGACGAGTAACCTCACCACCAGCCTCTCGAATCGATCCGGAGATAGCTTTTGAACCGCGGACAGAATCTCTGCGGAAAGCTCTCTGAAAAGA
>JANXMD010000004.1 GCA_025354845.1 Verrucomicrobiota bacterium
GGTCAGCCCGACGCGCCCGCCGACCTGAGACTGCTGGTAGTTGTCCGACAGGTAATTCAGCTGACGGTAATACACCTCGGTATCGAGGCGGAGACGGCGTCCCAGGAACCACGGCTCGGTAAAGCCGATGATGTAATCCTGACGCTGCGAACCGTATTGGGCGCGGATGCGGGCCTTCTGGCCGCCACCAGTGAAGTAGGGAGGATTGAAGAGATCGAAGTTGCCCTGCGTGACCTCGACGAAGCCCACGATCGAGTCCACCGAGCTAAAACCCGCGCCGACCGCGATATTTCCGGTATTCTTCTCCTCGACGCCCACCACGAGGTTCTTGCGGTTCGGGATTTCGGTATCCTCGGGCTTCGTTTCGACCTTTTCGAAATACTGCATCTGCTCGAGGCGCTGCTTGCTGATCTTCACGCGGACCATGTCGAAGGGCTCACCCGGAGTGATCGCCAGCTCCCGGCGGATCACCTTGTCCTTGGTCTTGGTGTTGCCCTTGATGTCGACGCGCTCGATGTAGAACTTATCGCTTTCGCGAACATTGTACTGCAGGTCGAGAGTGCCCTTGTCGATGTTGGCGATCTTCTGCGGAGTGGCGCGCGCCTCGATGTAGCCCTGGCTGCCGTAGAAGTCCTCGATGGCTTCGACGTCCTTCTGGAGCTTCTTCGGGGTGAAGATGGTGCCGGGCTTCAGCTGCAGGCCGCGGTAGTTCTTCTCGCCGTCCTTGGAGCGCAGGTTCGCCACGATCTCGGGCTGCTTGAAGAGCTCGTTGCCCTTGAAGTCCACGGCCCCGACCTTGTACTGGGTGCCTTCCGCGAGATCGAGCCGGAGGACCATGTGATTGGTCTTCGGGTACTCGAATTTCACGTCCTTCAGTTCGAAATCGACGTAGCCGTGCTCGCCGTAGAACTCGCGGAGCTTTTCCTTGTCCTCTTCGAACTGCTCGTCTTTGAGCTTTCCGGAACCGGTCAGCCACGACCACATCCACCAGCGGCGGGTCTTGATGGTCTTGCGCAGCTTCTTCTGGGTGAAGGCGGACGCGTGCTCGAAGACGACATTGTCGATGCGGACCTTCGGCGCCTCGCTGATCTCGAAGGTGACGGTGGCCTTGCCGAGATTCTCGTTGATGCTGTCCTTGTACTCGACCTTGGTCTTCTGAAGACCGGCCTTCTGGTACATCTTCAGGATCTCCTGCGCATCGTTGAAGAGCTTCCGTTCGTCCATCGGCTCGCCAGCCTTGGAGGTGACCTTCTTGCGCAGCTTGGAAACGCTGTACTTTTTGTTTCCGGTGAAGCGGATTTCCGTGAGGACCGGCTTGCCCTGCACGGCATAGGTGATGGAGATGCCCTTGGCGGTGCGCTCCTGACCGACGCGGATGTTCGAGAAGTAGCCGGTCATGTACAGGTTTCGCACATCGTCATCGATGCTGACCTGGCTGAACGACTCCCCGGGTTTCACGCGGATGTTGCCGCGGATGAGGTCGTCGCTGACCGCGGGGGGGCCGACGTGACGAATGACCACCTGTTCGATGGTCGGGGCGACCGGACGCTCTGCCTCCTGCGCCGAGGCGCTGAACTGGAGGCAGGCAATCAGGACCGCGCAGCAGCGCAGGTGTCGGCGGGAGGCGGCAGTACTCATGATAGCTGGCAAACCCGACGGCGCACGCCGTCAGGCGGGCGGATACAATCCAATATCACCACTGTCAGGCAATCTCCAATGCATCCAAACCGCGGGATCGGCATTCCGACTGCAACTCGATGCGGGTGTTCAAAGTCTAAAAATCCAAGGCGACGGCGTGCGCCCGCGGGGAGGGACTGGGAAAATGGAGCCTTTCGCGGACTCCTTCCCGTTCCGAGGACACCGATTCTGGCAATGGAACTGCTAGCCAGGGACCGCTTTCCAAGAAGGTATTCCACGCCAAGGAGGTGGGGATGGCTGTCGAAGGCAAAAGGCAAAAGGTAAAAGGCAGAAGGGGGCCTTTTAGCCCACGTCTTCGTCGCTGACCTTGGCCGCGGATTCGAATCGGGTGAAGCCCTTGAGGAAGGAGAGGGGGATGTCACCGGTGGGGCCGTTTCGCTGTTTGGCGATCAGCAGATTCACCTGCACGACCTCCCCCTGAGGCACTGAGGACGGCTCTTCGTCGTCATCGGTGCTCGGCTTGTAAAGGAGCGCGACCACGTCGGCATCCTGCTCAATGGCTCCGGACTCGCGGAGATCGGACAGCCGTGGTTTGCGGTTCTTGTCCTTTTCCAGTTCGCGGTTGAGCTGGGAGAGCACGATCACCGGACACTTGAGCTCCTTGGCCAGCGCCTTTACGCCGTTGGAAATGTCGGCGATTTCCTGCTGTCGGTTGTCCTGCGCCTTCTTGGCGGTGGAATGGAGCAACTGAAGGTAGTCGATCACGATCATCCGGATGCCGTGCTGCTGCCACATGCGGCGGGCGCGGGCGCGAAGCTGGAGGATCGAGAGTCCCGGGGTGTCGTCGATGTGCAGCGGCGCCTTGGCAAGCTTGGAGGCTGCCCCGGTGAGCTTCCGCATGTCGGCCTCCGAGAGGAAGCCGTCGCGGATGGCGCGGCCGTTGACCCGGGCCAGCGAGCACAACATACGCATGACCAGAGATTCCGAGGTCATTTCCAGGCTGAACACGGCCACCGGCAGGTTT
This sequence comes from Verrucomicrobiota bacterium, assembly GCA_025354845.1. GTDB lineage: Bacteria > Verrucomicrobiota > Verrucomicrobiia > Limisphaerales > UBA9464 > CAIVQB01. The sequence continues at coordinate 2,663 of JANXMD010000004.1, forward strand.
TCGTTGATCACCACGTGTTCGGCTATGTTCATGGCCAAGGACGTCTTGCCCATCGAGGGACGGGCCGCCAACACGATCATTTCGCCCTCGTGCATGCCGCTGGTCATCTTGTCGAGATCCACGAAACCGGTGCCGATGCCCGTCAGGCCGCCGGCGCGTTGGTGGTAGTCCTCAATCATCGCAATCGCACTGCGGACGAGGTCCTTCATGCCGCGATTGGTCACCGACTCACGGTCCTGGCTGATGCGGAGGATATCGCGCTCCACCTCGTCCAGCAGGGCATCCACTTCACCCTCGTGGGTTTGGACGCGGCTGGAGACCTGGCCGCAGGTCTGGAGCATGCGGCGAAGCACGTGCTTTTCGCGGACGATGTCGAGGTAATACTCGAGGTTGGCCGCGCTGGGGACCGCGTCCATCAGGCTGCTGAGGTACGGGAGGCCGCCGACGCTCTCGAGCTGATTGGCATCCTTGAGGCGTTGTTGGACGGTGATGAGATCGATCGGGTGCTTGCCGTCGTACATTGCGACCAAGTGCTCGAAGAGACACTGATGGCGCAGGTCGTAGAAGGCCTCCGCGCCCGCCTTCATCTTTTCCAGGCAAAGACCGAGGCTGTCGTTCGGGGAAAGCAGGATGCAACCGAGCACGCCCTGCTCGGCCTCGGTGCTGTGCGGGGGCAGGCGGTCGAGACGGGCCGCGTCGACGAGCGCGTCGGTATTCTTGCGGCGGCGCGAGCGTTTGAAGTCGGGCGTAGAATCGGAGGAAAAATTGGGGGCGTCGGAATCAGACATGGCGTCGGTGGCGGCTGTCATTAGCGGTCATCGCCCGTGCGGATGCAGTCAAAACCGCGACAAGTTGCTGCCAAGGTTGCCCACCGGATACTCGCAGGGATGTTCACAATTCCCACAACCGCTCCGAGGCACTCGTGGTAAACAAAAACGGGCGGACGCGTGATGCGTCCGCCCGTGATCCCAACCGGCGTTCGTTGCCGGTGAGGGAAGGGGATTACTTGGCCTTGGAGCCCTTGCCAGCCTTGGCGGGCTTGGCTTCGGCAGCAGGTGCGGGTGCGGGAGCTTCAGCAGCCTCGGAACGGCGGCCGCGCTTCTCGGTCTTCGGAGCTTCGGCCTTGGCGTCAGCCACGACCTCGGGGAGCGGATTGGAGCTCTTGACGATGATCTTGACCGAGCTCTTGACCTCGGGGTGGAGACGGAGCTCGACCTCGTATTCGCCGAGGGCGTGGATCGCCTTCTCGAGGTGGATCTTTTTCTTGTCTAGGGAGACTTCGAGCTGGGTCTTCAGGGCGTCCGCGATGGAGCCGCTGGTGATCGACCCGAACATCTTGCCGTCGTCGCCCGTCTTGGCAGTGAGGGTGAGGGTGACCTTGTTGAGGCTCTTGCCCAGCTCCGACATGGAGTTGAACTCCAGAGCTTCGCGGTCGGCCCGACGCTGACGAAGCACCTCAATGCGGCGCTTGTTGCTGCTGCTCACCGGCACGGCGAGCCCCTGGGGGATGAGGAAGTTGCGGGCGAAGCCGGCGGACACGACAACCTGGTCGGATTCACCGCCCAGACCCACCACGGGCTTGATCAGGATGATTTCAGTTTTGGCCATACGGACGAAAAGTTGGAGTTACGGATTTCGGAATTGGATTGAGACTCGGAGTAGGACGGACGGTTCAGAACGGAACGTCGTCGTCCTCGGGCGGAGGACCGTCGGTTTCAGCTGCCGGAGCTGCCGGGGCCGACGGACGGGCAGCAGGGCGGGGTGCCGGGGCGGAAGCCGGACTCGGGGCGCCACCACCAGCACCTGCAGCACCTTCGCCGCGCGGGCCGCCCACGAATTGGAAATTCTCCAGAACCACGCGGAGCTTGCTGACCTTCTGCCCGGTCTGCTTGTCGTCCCACTGGTCGAACTTGAGACGCCCTTCCAAAAACAAAGGTGCGCCCTTGCGGAGGTATTGCGAGATCAACTCGGCCTGCTTGCCCCAGGCGTCGACGTCAATGAACGTCACTTCCTCGCGCGTTTCGCCGGCATCGGTCTTGTACGACCGATTGACGGCAAGACCCAACCGGGCTGTGGCCATGCCTTTCGGCGTGTACCGCAGCTCGGGGTCGCGGGTCAGGTTCCCGAGAAGAATGACTTTATTGAAGCTCGCCATAACACGTCATCAGACGGGGTGCCGTCCGGTGGGGTTACTTCGCAGCTTTCGCCACCTCGGAGAACAGCACGCGATAGACCTCTTCAACCAGTTTGAACTTGGCGTTGAGGGCCTCGACGATGCCGGGCTTGGCGTCGAAAATCACGTTTACATAGTGGCCGGCGGTGACCTTCTTGTCGGTCACACGGGAGAACGGCTTTTTGTCCATCTTTTGGATGGTCTCGACCTTGCCACCGGCGGTGGTGATGTCGGCCTTCAGCTTGTCCACAGCCTCGTTCAGTCCCTCTTCCTTGCCGGCGAGGTTCAAGATGAACAGTCCTTCGTAGCGTTTCACTTCGTTATCCTTTCAACTCTGCACTGAGTTCTGCGTCCAACTGCAAGGCCGGTCATCCGACCGTCCCGTTGTATAAATTCATGGCCACCGCAACTCCGCGGGAGGCCCAGCATTCCACCTGTTCCCCACCCCGGGCGAGGACTTTTTCCAGTACCGTGCGCTCCTCGGCCGCAAATCGACCGAGCACGTGCCCGGCGATGTCGCGCACTCCGGACTGCGGACGGGCGATCCCAATCCGAAGCCGCGGGTAGCCGCGGGAGCCAAGGTGCTGCTCCACGGATTCGAGTCCGTGATGCCCTCCGGGACTGCCCTCGCCCCGAAGGCGAAGGGTTCCCAGCGGCAGGTCGGCGTCATCCACGAGGACGATCACCGATTCCGTCGGCACCTTGTGATAGGCGGCCAGCCGGGCCACCGATTCACCACTGGCATTCATGAAGGTGAGAGGTTTGACCAGGAGAACCCGGCGACCGCCCAACCCGCATTCCGCCACCTCTGCAAAGAACTTCTTTTCGTGCCGCCATCGCGCTCCGGCCTTTTCGGCCAGAAAATCCGCCAGCATGAATCCGGCGTTGTGACGCGTGTCCCGGTATTCGGTTCCAGGATTCCCAAGCCCGACGATCAGTGCGGCAAGGCTCACGTCGGACAAAAAGGACCGGCGCCGCGGAGGCGGCACCGGTCCCCACTAAAGTTACTTCTTCGCGGCAGGCTTCTTGTCGCCGGCCTTGGCGTCCGCAGCTGGAGCGGAGCCGTCTTCCTTCTTCTCCTTGATCATCTCGGGCTGCTTGGCGTCGGCGCCTTCGGCCGGAGTGGCCACGACTTCTTCGACCACCGGAGCGGCAACCGCGAACACCGGGATCTTGGCATCGCCCAGGAGTTGGACGCCCTTCGGAGCCGTGATTTCACCGATGTGGAGGGTTTCACCGACCTTCATGTGGCTCACGTCGACGGTGATCTGCTCGGGGAGGTCGCCCGGGAAGCAGCGAACTTTCACGCGGAAGCGGACATGCTCCAGGGTGCCACCACTGTTCTTGACGCCGTCGGGTACGCCTACGGCTTCGACGGGGACGTCGATGGTGACCATCTCGTCCGCCTTGACCTCATGGAAGTCAATGTGGAGCGCGGCCTGGGAAAGGGGGTGATGCTGGACGTCCTGGACCAGGGCGAGGCGGCTTGGCTTGGCGTCGCCCGCGATGGTGAGGTCCACGAGAATGATCTCGGTATGGGCGAGGTGGACGAGGGTCTCGAACGCCTTGGCGTCGATTTCCAGGTTCTGCGGGGGATTATGGCGCCCGTAGATGACCGCGGGAATGCGGCCCTGGGAACGGATGAGACGTGCCCCCTTGCGGCGGGCCTGCGTGCGCGAGTTCGCGCTCAATGCAACAGATTTCATGTCGGTCGTATCAGCGGGGTTCCCAGCAATCAGCTGGTCCGTCCGCCCTTAAACTCAAACAGGGATGTAACGCTGGAATTGTGGTGGATGCGTTTGATCGCCTCTCCCAACAACCCCGCCACCGACAACGTGGTGATGTTCACGCCGTCGATTGCGGAGCGGGAGACAGTATCGGTCGTGATCAGTTCGTCAATAGAGGATTTTCGGAGCCGATCGATGCCGAGATCGTTGAGCAGGGCGTGGGAAACGCAGGCCAAAATCTTGTCCGCCCCGCGGGACTTCAGCAGCGCCGCGGCATTGGTGAGCGTGCCGGCCGTCTCGGTGAGATCGTCCACCAGCAGCACGTTCTTGCCGGCGATGTCGCCAATCACCGCGGTGGCCTCGGTTTCGGTCGGGCTCTTGCGTCGTTTGGCCACGATGGCCAGCTCGGCATCCAGTTGCTGGGCGTAGGCGTAGGCCATCTTCAGTCCGCCCACGTCGGGGCTGACCACCACCAGATTTTGAAGCGTCTTCTTGTGGAGGTATTCGTAGATGACTGGCGCGGCGTAGAGGTGGTCGACCGGAATGTCGAAGAACCCCTGAATCTGCTGGGCGTGCAGGTCCATGGTCAGGATCCGGTTGGCGCCGGCTGCGACGAGCAGGTTGGCCACCAACTTGGCGGTGATGGGCACGCGGGGCTGGTCCTTGCGGTCCTGGCGGGCGTAGCCGTAGAAGGGAAGAACCGCCGTGATGCGGCTGGCGCTAGCGCGGCGCAGGGCGTCCATCATGATGAAGAGTTCCATCAGATGGTGGTTGGTCGGGTTGCAGGTGGACTGCACCACGAAGCAATCCTGGCCCCGGACGTTTTCGTCGATCTTCACGAAGGTCTCGCCATCGGGAAAGGTGCTCACCGTGCACTTGCCGACCGGGACGCTGATGGATTCGCAGATGGCCCGGGTGAGTTCGGGGTTTGAGCTTCCGGAAAAAATTTTCACGCGTGCACGGTCGTTGACTTGACGTTGGCTGGCTGCGGTCGGCTGTCGGGTTGGGACACCCCAAAACGGAAACGCCACCGTTGCCGGTGGTCGACCCGTTAAGGAACCGGGATGTTAACAACGGACCCCGGGGGGGCAAGGGGGTTTTTCGGGAACGGAGATCGAAGATCGAAGTTCGGAGATGGGAGATGGGAGATGGGAGTGACGGTAGGGCGAAGCTCCTGCTGAGCCGTGGGCGAGTGGGCGAGTCTTCAGGGCCAAGGGCCCATTTCAACTTTAGCCTGGGTTGCAAGCCCAGGAACCGCGGCAAAATCGCATCAAGCGCTGAAGGCGCGTCCCAATCAGCCCGGTCCGAGATCCCACTCACTCACTTGCCCACTCCTCCACTCGCCCACTTCCTTCGCCCCGGGATCGGCTTGCCGGGGTGATCGGCTGTGTGGTTGACTCTCCCTTCCGTCGCTCCGCGGCGGGATGCACCCGTTTTCCGATTTTTCCGTATGGACGATACCAATTCGCTGATCGAACAGCGCAAGGCCAAGCTGGCGGCGCTGGAGGCCAAGGGCATCCAGCCGTTCCGCAATGCCTTCAAACCGGACACCGGCTGCGGTACGGCGCGCGAACGCTTCGAAAAGGGCGAGATTCCCGAAGGCACCCAGGTGCTCATCGCCGGCCGCATCACGGCCCATCGCGACATGGGCAAGAGCCAGTTCATCGACCTCAAAGACGTCACCGGACGGATTCAGGTCTACGCGCAGAAGCAGGCAATTGGCGATGAGCAGTTTGAGATCTTCAAGCACCTGGATCTCGCCGACTTCATC
>JANXMD010000006.1 GCA_025354845.1 Verrucomicrobiota bacterium
CGGAGCGATCCAATCGGGCCGACGGGTCCCCCTTTTCCGCATGTGAGCAACGCAATCCGTCAGGTCTGTGCAAAAGATGAGGACCGACTTCTTCCCGCCGACTTGATCAAACTATCGCCTTGGTGCCTCCCACGTGCGAAAATCTGGAAATGGATTCCCGAAGTCTATACGCATTAGCTCCATAGCGAAATCAGGATCTGTGATGCCATACCGCGTCCGAAAGCGATCTTGGAACACTTCTAAATAGAATGTGTCAACCCCCTTCCACTCCGCCTCCGGGCTGAAACTCTCCTTTGACTCATTTGGGAAAGAGGGGTGGGCACGTTGAATCTCACTTGATAGGCGGCTAGAATCGTGCGCGGCACTGCTCTTCCAAAGGCGAAGCTGGGAAGAAGCGCACGCCAAGAGTGTCGCATCTTCTAGCAAGCCGGTTTTAAGCCAGCCTGCTCGTCCAAAATGCTCTACCAACGCCAATACATTCGGCATCGCGGGATTCGGAAATTCCATTAGCTCTTGATTCCTTCGGATCATCGGCGTGTCCACCGGAAATCGAGATCGAGTCAACGAGGGACCGGATTGTCCTCCGGATGGCTTGCCCTCACTCGCGAATGACGCCTCTGACCGGTTCCCCTGTCTCGTAAATCCTGGGATCGGCCTCCGGTTCCGCCGAAACGAACTACTGAGGATAAGCGCGGTCAGCAAGAAAGAGATGCCTGCGGTAAACCAGCATGGATGCCAATTCATTGACCCTCCTCCAAAGCGGTTGGAGCAATCATCTCTGGAATGGTTGATCATGGATTTGGAACCAATCCCAGTTTAGGGCCGTAAGGAACTGTCGGAATTGGTGCGGCAGTTTCGATCTCGGAGAGCAGCTCTTGTCGACTTGCAGAATGACCGTCGTGCATCACGCGTTCCACGTCCTTCTCGCGGAGGAGGGCGATCATTGCGTGCCCAAGTCGCTTTGCGTTGTGTTCCAACGGTTCGGCGAATCCGATGAACCTCCGCTGCTCCGCCTTACTGGTGGCAACAGGATCCTCGGATAGGAGCCCCTCCCTTGCGGAGATTGTCCTGAAATCGTTCGACCTAGTTCCTACGCGATCCCGTGCCACCGGTGTAGCAACGTGTCTGTCGAAACTACGGCTTGGAGGTGTCTCTGGCGGTTGAGCGATCTTGTCAGAAAGCACAACAGCGGAGTTGGATTGCGTCGTGCGAGGGTCAAAAAAGACGATGGTGCAGGCCAGTAACACTCCAATTGCAAATCCGAAGATGCGAGATCGATTCATAGAACGAAGAGATCAAGTGGTTATGGGTTGAGGCGGAGGTCGGGCCCCCAACGATACATCCGGTTCATGAGTCGCCCTGTAATTCCAGAAATATAAGAAGTTCTTGGAATGGTTGCGTCAATGTAGTCGGACACAGGGAGATTGGATTCAAAATCAGTACAATTGCACGGCAAAGGGGTCACGGAGAAGATTACTCTCACTGGGAATGGTCCCCGATGAACAAGCATTCCAGATTCTGCAGTCACTCTATTGTAAAAAGTAATCTTGAGTAGCCCACAGACCCGAAGATTGTGGACGAGAGCTTATCAATCGCGGCGTAGGCGATGCTCATCTCATCTGGTATAATGAATGGACTGAGCAGATGGTGTCAGAGTGCTCAGAAAGAACAGGAGCGTGAGGAGTGTCAATATTTGATGGTGCAAACGTTGTCCCGTTTTGGGTTGCTGGTTGGTTGCTATGGTAATGTTCGTAGACATTTCAAGTTGGGATAGAAGTGATGGTCGCTGAAACTGTTCTTGAACGATGGTTGGAGGGGTTGCGACTTTGAGGGTCGGGCGTTTCCCTCTGAATTCAACGTGTACTGCATGCACAGTGTGGCTTCAACTAGGCGCAGACGATTCGGTGAGGGGATGGGCGATTGGCGAGGGGAGAATGACTTCGGTTCTCAAAGGCGACCTGCTTGGGGCTTTTTCGTTTTTTCAGCGCCGTCGTCGCGTCCTTGTTGTAGGAACGATAGAAATCGTCTGATTATCCGCCCTCAATCCACCTCATTCAGTGCCATTCCAAGCCACCTAGGATCCTCACATGCAAAAGTTTCAGACAAAGATCCACGTATCCTCAGCAGCAGATAATAATACCGCCACCAAAACCCATCACATTATACTCATTCAACCCGCTGAAAAGGAACCGTTTCTCGGCAGAACCATATGTATAGATCTGACCCCAGATGCCCACGCTGGGGAAAGATCAGTCCGACGGCGGGAGCTGGGTTTCGCGGTGGCCTGGGCTCAAGGCCGAGGAGTGGGAGTGGGACCGACGAGCAGTGCCTTGGCTTCCAGGTGGGCCAGCCAGAGGACGAGTTCGTCGCGGCCCGCGCCGTCCGCCAGGGGGTTCAGGTCGCCGGGAGGCTTTGGCTGCATCAGCGCTTCGGCTTCGGCAAAGCGTTGGAGGGCTTCTGGGGTCCGCCCCTGGCGGTGAAGACTCATGGCGCGATAAAACCCCGCCGCGCCGGCCAATCGGCCATAGTTCCATGGCAGTCCGCTTTTGGGCGGTCGGGCCGCTTCATCCAGCGCGTCGTCTGCCGCGGCGAAGTTTCCACTGCGATATTCCGCCATGCCGAGCGCCAGTTGATACCAGACCAGGAAAGAAGGAACCGTGCGACCCAACTCGACCGCCCGTCGTCCGAACGACAGCGCGGTGGCTTTGATGGCCGGATCGGACGTCTCTTGAAGGCTGGCCAGCTTCCCGGCCAACTCGGCGACCTGCATGCTATTGGTTCTGGCCGCCCAGTTAAGAAACCGATCCCGGGTGGTAGTGAAGCCCGCCGCATCCCCGCGCCAGATCTGGATTGCACCCCACCAGAAGACGGCATGGTAGTTCATCGGCTCCGCGCCTGCCGCGGACTGCAGCGCGCGTTCCCGCTCCAGGTCCAGCGGGATTTGGTCCGGAGTCTCCATCAGCGCCCTGGCTTCCTTGTAGGCCAGCCAGGACATCAGTTCTACGCCGTCGGCACCGTTGAACGGATTCGCGTCGGGGGTGGGCAGCGGTCGCATTCTCGATGCGGTCTCCCTGAAAAGCTGACGTGCCTCGGCCACCCGGCCCTGCCGAAACAGGCTCATGGCCTGATACCATCGGGCCAGCATGAATTCTGGCCGGTTGCCCATGGAAGACTTCAAGGCCGACTCCAGCAAGCGACTGGCATCGGTATAATTGCCCTGGCGATATTCGGCCCACCCCAAGCACATTTGAAAGTAGGGCAACCCCGGGTCCTTTTGGCCCAGTTCCATCGAGCGCCGCGCTAGGACGAGCGCCGCGGCCGAGGAGGCAGCCTCGGGTTTCGGGTCGAGGTAGGTGAGTTTGGCGACGCGGTCCGCCACGCCGGCGATACGGGTGTTGGCGGCCCATTCGAGCATACGGTTGCGTGTCCGGACGTAGCCGGCGCGGTCGCCCGTC
>JANXMD010000732.1 GCA_025354845.1 Verrucomicrobiota bacterium
ACCAGACACTTCCGACCAAAGTAATCCATCTCCTCCTCGGCATTGATCTCCTTGGGCCAGGTGGGTGGATTCCTGCGGACACCGTAGAGATCGAGCAGGTAGTCGGGCTCGCGGGAAAAATCCATCGCCTCGGGCGCGGCCAGCTGCATGCGGGCGGCCAGTTCGTAGCTCTGGATGCGCGCCTCCAGTCGAGCATCGCCTTCACGGGAGTCCGCGTGGCCCTGGTTCAGCCGGGTGAGCATCGCATGCGCCGCCGCTTCGCTGTCCGCAGTGACAAAGTCGCCGCCCCTCCCGGGAAACAGATCGGTGATCGGATTCGGCTGGCCGGGATACAGAATGGTTCCGGCGTGCTGACCGGGAAGAAAAGCCGAGTCCCAGTTCTTGGGGCCGTTCGACGCGAACCCACGGTGGTCGGGCAATACTACAAACGCCGGCAGATTGTCGTTCGCCGAGCCCAGTCCGTAGCTGACCCAGGATCCCATGCCAGGAAATCCCGGAAGCTGGAATCCGGTTGCCTGCAAATACGTCGCCTGGCTGTGAACCCCGGTTTTGCCGACGAGGTTGTGCACGAAGGCGAGCTCGTCGGCGACCTTGCCGAGTTCCGACACCACCTCGGAGAGCATCCGACCGGACTGGCCGTAGCGTTTGAAGGCCCACACCGGCTTCATCCAGGGTCCGAGTCCGTCTTGGAACGCCTCCACGTGTTCGCCAAAATCGCTCTTTTGGCCGTCGCGTTTCACCAGCTCGGGCTTGTAGTCGAAGAGATCGAGGTGGCTCGCCGCGCCCCCCATGAATAACTGAATGACCCGCTTCGCCCGAGGCCGGAACTGCGCGGGCCTGGACGGGCCCGTCGCGGCGAGAAGCCCCTCATTGCCAAGCAGGCTGGCGAGCGCGATGCCACCCAGACCGCCACCAGAGCGCCAGAGGAAGTCGCGCCGCGTCTGGGGACCGCCGAGACCAAGCGAACCACGATGGAATGGAGAATTCGGAGTCATGGCGCCGGCCTCAGTCGACGAAGGCGAATTCGTTCAAGTTGAGCATCAACCGGCAACAATTGACCAGCCCGTGTTGGGTTGCGTAGGCCACCAGCATCTCAGATTCGGCGGCGGTCGGCGGACGTCCCAAGGCGAGTCGGTGTCCCCGAACCACCTGCGATGTTAGATCCCCACCCTCGCGCTGCAGCGACTCGGCAAAGTGGCGGGACATAGAGAGCATCAGCGGATTGTTCAGCAACGCGAGCGCCTGCAGTGGCGACACGCTCTCATTGCGCCGCCCCACCTGCATCGAGGGATCCGCGCAGTCCAGCACGGTCAGAAAGGGCTGCTGCTGGGAGCGCACGATGAAGCGATACGCCGAACGCCGGTGCGACTTGGGATCCTCGGGGTCATGCAATTGGTATTCGTAGTGGGGCGAATGCTCGGGCTTCTCCACAACGAAGTCGCGGAAGCTCGGACCGCCCATGGTGAGATCCAGCTTCCCCGCAACAACCAGCACCGCATCCCGCACCGCCTCGGCCTCCAGCTTGCGCCGGTTCTGACGCCATAGCAGGCGATTGTCAGAGTCGAGGGCGAGCGCGGCCCGTGTCGAGGTGTCACTGGTCGATACTTGACGGTAGGTCGAGCTCGTTACGATGAGTTTGTGCAGCGCCTTCATCGACTGCCCGCCGTCCCGGAATTCGACCGCGAGCCAATCGAGCAATTCCGGATGCGTAGGCAGCGTGCCCATGCGACCAAAGTCATTCGGCGTGTCCACGAGGCCGCGTCCAAAATGATACTGCCAGACACGATTCACGATCGATCGCCAGGTAAGCGTGTTGCGGGAATCGGAGATCCATCGCGCAAGCCGCGCCCGTCGTTCGCCCTCGAGGCCGTCCACAGGCAGGTCAAACCGCGACTCCAGTCCCGCGAAACACCGCAACGTTCCCGGTCCCACTTCGCGCCCCGCGTTGAGCAGATTGCCGCGCGGCAGGATTCGAACGGATCTGGGTTTTCCTCCCTTGCTTCCGGTTCCTTGGAAAGCTCCGGAGCCGTTGTGGACGGCGCCCACGTAGGCTATCGACTGCGCCGGGAGGGCGGCACGCGCCTGTTTCACCTCATCAAACCCTCGGGAAATCGACTCCAGGTCACGTCTCGCGTCCTCCGAGGTGGCGGCAGACCACAACCGCTGACGTTCCTCTCGGAGTTGAACCAGCTCCAGGCCCCCTGAGGCTCCACCGCCCGGGAAGGATCCGTCGGTGAGATTCGCCTTCTGCCAACGCGCCGGCGCTTCGATGGAATCCAGCGCCGCCACAGCGGTACCGAGGGCGACGTTCCTGCCCT
>JANXMD010000017.1 GCA_025354845.1 Verrucomicrobiota bacterium
GGTCAGCCAGTCGGCGAGATGACCCCGTGGATCCGCGGTGGCGGCGTTGGGGGTCACATTCCATTCCGGACCATCCGGTGGGCGCGGGGTCATCACCGCACCCGACACGGGATGTTTCACCGAGCCGCCGGGCGCAAAATAGAACGTCTCAACACCCGCCGAGATGGGCGGCGAAAGCCCGGCGCCCTTCTGCTTTAACGGGCCGAAGTAGGCCGCCAGCTTGTAGAAATCGTCCTGGCTCCACTTTTCATTCGGGTGGTGATGGCACTTGGCGCATTCCAGTCGAGTGCCGAGGAACAACTGGCTGAACATAGTCGTCAGCTCCGCCGGTTCGCGACGATCCCGATAGATCACCGCCGGTCCGACCCTTTGATTCGAGCCCTCGGTCAGGAGGATCTCCCGCACAAAGGCGTCGTAGTGCTGGTTGGTGCGGAAGCGGTCGCGGATCCATTGATCGAGCAGGTACACGCTCTTCACACCGACGCGATCCGGATTGGGCCGCAACAGATCGGCCCATTTGTTGGCCCAGAAGTCGGCGTAGGCCGGGTCGGCGAGCAATCGGTCGATCAGACGCTGGCGCTTGTCCGGGGCGGTATCGCGTTCGAACGCACGCACGTCGTCCGCCGTGGGCAGCAACCCGAGGGTGTCGAGTTTGGCACGGCGCAGGAACTCGAGGTCGGTGCAGGTTTCCGAAGGCATCAACCCGAGCCGTTGGAACTGTGCGTAGGCGAAGGTGTCGATGAAGTTGTTGGTCTTCAGTCCGGCATAGCGTTCCGCAGGGAGCACTGTGTCGGCGGGGACCAGAATCTTGGAATCGGCCACATACCCCATGTAGCGCGCCACCACCACCCCCTGGCCGGTGAGCCGCCCGATGACCACGCGGCCCGGTTCCTCGGCGCGTGCCAGTTCCTTGTCGTTCGATTCGTAGCCGGCGAGGCGGGTGACGTCGCGCACGCTACCGTCCGAAAAATGCGCCAGCGTCTGCAGCCGCTGCACCGCCCCCTTGCGGTAGCGGCGCTCGCGTGGGAACACGCTGATCCGCTGCAACACCGGCTCGTTGGTGGCGGCATACACCATGCCGGAGCGGATCCAGCGCACCAGCAGTTCGTGCGGTTCGGATCCCGCGTTGAAACGACGGCCGCCCTCGTGCGCGATCCGGCCGAGCGCCTTTTGCAGCAGCAGACTTTCATCCGGCGCGGCTGGGAAGACGCGTCGACCGTGGGCCTCGTTCACGATCTCCGCGTAGTCGACGCGGGGATCGAAGGAGAACACGGTGAGCTTGAACCCGTTTTGTCCGTCGGGCTTGGCGTGACACGACCCCGCCGAGCAGCCGACCTGATTCAACACCGGGAGGACGTCGCGCACGAAACTCGGCTGTGGGGGCGTCCACGCTGCATTGCCGCGGGCGGTCACTGGAATCTTGAGCTCGCGGGATCCCACGCGCACGGAGATCGCGCCCGCTCCGGGGCCGGTCGCGCGAACGTCGCCCGCGTCTCCCAGTCGGATGGGCGTTCCTCGGAGCAGACTGAAGTGCGCCGCTTCGGTGGCATCCCATTCGAAGCCGTCCGCCATGGTTGCGGTGATCACCAGTTGGCGACGATCGGCCTCCACGCTGAGGTCCAGGCTGGCGGGTTCCGCCGTGAGGGAAATCACGGCGCCGGTGGGAATTTGGGGGGCCGGGGAACGAGCAGCGGTCGTCGCGGTCGGAAGGGGGGACTTCGGTGGAGCCGTTCGACCCGGGCGAACCGTCGCGCCGGCAACTGCGGACGATTCCGGGATCGGCGGGGGGACGGCGGTTCCCAGGAGTTTGCCCGTGGCGTCCCAGAGGTGGAGGGAGCCATCCTGACACCCGGCGATGAGTCGCGAACCGTCCGATGCGACCACCAGCCGATGGACCGGCGAGGCGAGAGTGGCGATGCGTTGTTCATCGCCCGAGGCCGAGCTTTGTTCTCCGGTGTGGGATTTTAGATGGGTGTAGCGAAACACGCCGCCGTCATCGGTCGCCGCATAAACCGCGTCGCCGTTCACCGGCCAGGCGACAGCGCTGACCGCAGCGCCATGCGAGCCCAGGGCGATGATCTTTTCGCGCGTGGCGATGTCCCACACCTTCAATTGCCGATCCGCTCCGCCGCTCAACACCTGCGTCGCGTTGGTATTGAAGGCGGCAGCGAGGACTTGCGCGGTGTGTCCCTCCAGCGCGGCGAGTTCCTGATGTTTCTTGGGATCCCAAATCCGAATCAACTGATCCCCGCCTGCCGACAGCAGCCGCGTGCCGTCGCGGTTGAATTCGAGACTGAACACCGAGTCGGCATGGGCCTTCCACGAACTGGGAACCGGAGATCCCGGTGCGCTGAAAAAACGAATCCAACCTGGGCGACCCGAGCCGCCATCTGCCGCCGCAAGCAGTTTTCCGTCCGGGGCGAAGGACAGGGCCGTGATGCGACCGGAAAGCCCGTTGGTCTCCTCACGCTCCGCGGTGAGGGCGTCGCCGCGCCACCATCGAAGTCGGCGAAAGCCACCCGAGGCGAGGCGTGTACCGTCTGGGGTCCAGGCGAGCGATTGGAGGGCGTCGAGATGCGCATCCACCACCTGGAGCAGGGTCAGGTTGGTGTGGGTGAGATCGTATAGCGCGAGTCGCCCACCCTGTCCCGCGGCTAACCGCTTGCCATCTGGGGAGAGGGCGAGGGCGAGAGTCGGATGGTAGGATCCTGGAAGCGGTTGAAGGGCCACCGGCAGTATGGGTTCTTCTTCCGCAAGCGCGGCTGCGTCCCACGCGACACCAGCCTTGATCCAGTCATTGAGAATCCGGACTTGAGCGGGATCCAGCTGCTTGCGGGGCGGCATGTGGGTTTCCGCGCCCGGCTGGAGCAGGCCCAGCAGTTTGCTCTCCTTGGGTTTTCCGGGTTGGACCACGGGACCGTCGTCGCCGCCCTTCAACACCGCATCGCGCGACAGCAGGGACAATCCACCCTTCTGCTTTTGTTCTCCGTGACAGGCGAAACACTCCTGCTTCAACACCGCGAGGGCGGCCCGCGTTTTGGGATCGGCCGGCTGGGGTGCCGCGCCGATCGAAAGCGCGCCGGCGGCGAACCACGCCAAAGCGGAGCCAATGCCGACAAGAGATCGTCGGAGGCTGGAGCAACGGGTGGCACTCATCCGGTTGGGAATCGGTGTTTCTTATGACCGACCCGGAAGCAGGCTGGCAACCGCGCATTCCACTTGGCTGCGTTGCGGGGTCAGTGCCAACGGCCCGAAACGCGATACCAGCCGCGTGGGCTGTGAACCCATCGCGCCTCGACCCACACCGCGCCGGGATGAGGTCGGAGGACGTAGCGTCCGGAGAACCATACCCAGGCCACGCCGTTCCATCGCCATTCCCCGCCGCACCAGTAGTAATCGGGTCCGGGAGCGACAACGATGGTTTCCACCTGAGGCGGCGGCGGCGCTTGGGAAACGATCGTCTGACTGGAAC